>DAOWIJ010000062.1 GCA_030640955.1 Fidelibacterota bacterium | reverse complement strand
GAAGGCGGTTTGAAAGAGATTGAATAGTGAATAGTGAATAGTGAATAATGAATAGTGAATAATGAATAATGAATAGTGAATAATGAATAGTGAATAGTGAAGATTGAAGATTGAAGATTTTTGATTGCGGGGCGCTTGTCATCGCGATCCCGAAACTTCGGGAGCCTGTCCTGAGCACTTCAATCGCCTGGCGGCGATTTCAGCACAGGCTCTGCCGAAGGATGGCGATCTACTCAAGAAACCTCTCCCCTTTACTCCGTAAAGCCCCTCTCCGCTTGCGGAGAGGGGACGGCCACAGGACGGGGGTGAGGTTATCCCTTTATAATCTTTATCACCCCCGCTGCGCCGGTGTTCAGGGATTTTGCTCATGAGACCGGCAAAAAGACGTTAAATTGCCGACAATGCGCGAGAACCAAGCATGAGAAGAAGACCCGGAGACATTGGTTTGTGGGGCGGCTATGCTGTCAATTATAATAGCCAAACCCTAGAGATAGTAGGTACCTTGTGACGAAAGATACACTGCAAAATCGGATTCGATTAGTACGCAGGGATCTTGGTAATCTGTTATTCCATTTTACTAGAACAAGTAAAACTGATGATAAGACCATATCCGCGAGTGGCATCCTTTATTCAATCTTAAAGGAAGGTAAACTGCTCGGTTCAAGTCACTTTATTAAGGGGAATTATAATTGTGTCTGCTTCACAGAATCACCCATTGAGGAACTCACCGCCGTATTCAATTTGAATCAAATTGCATCAGATGAATCCCTCAGACCTCGATACGATCCATACGGGATTGCTGTTCCGAAAGACTGGCTATTCAAAAAAGGCGGTAGGCCTGTTATATATCAGCCGGATGCAGAATTTGATTCATTACCTGAAGCATTACGTTGGCGGCATGTAAGGTACGATGGGCCAAGCAGTAAATATGACTTTACCTGGGAACGTGAATGGAGAATTTGGGCTGAAGAAATTGCCCTAGACCCGAACAATACGCTAGTAGTTGTACCAACCGCTGAGGAAGCATTTGATATCGCATATGAAACAGCGGAGATTGAAGTTGAGTACGATACAGACCCATTTCCCACAGGATCGTTTCACAAGCCTAAATGGATGACTGTTTCGCTAGATCTTCTAGGTATGGTGTGAAATTTCTCTTTTGATATGTTGTACTACGGCTGACCAATATCTATTATGAGGGAGGTCAACTAGAAGAATACGGATAGTATCATAGCAAATGCCCAATAAAAAAAGTGGATTGCTGCAATGAACAAGAGTCATGTATTCAATGGTTTAAAAATGAAAACTTTGCTTATTTCTTTAGGATTCACATTTATCTGTTGCGCATCTAGTACTGAGTATGTGAAACCAGGTGTGGATTTCAATAAATACAATCGCATTGCAGTCTTACCGCTTATAGATTATTCAACCCATCCTGGTTCAGGTGTTCAAGTATCAGATATTTTAGCATTATCTCTACTTAAATATGGCATCGACGCAATTGATAGGTCGCAGACAACCAGCATCTTGAATGAACAGAACCTCGGTTTATATGGCATCGTAGACGCATCAACAGCGCCAAATGTGGGCAAACTTCTTGGTGTAAGATGTATCATAACAGGCTCAATAAATGAATGGTCCTCTACTACTGTCAATATCCAGATGGTTCAGGGGGCAAACCCAGCCTATATGCCAATTTCAGCAGCAGGGTTTTCATTAAAACTTATAGATTGTGAGACTGGAGAAATAATCTGGGCTTCTTCAGCGCGAGGATCGACCACTGGCAACGAAATGCAGGCTGTTGCAGCCCAAAAGGCGGCGGATAAAGTCGCTGATCAATTAGCAAAGCGATTAAGATCAGGGAGTAGAGAGTAAAGAGGGATTGGCGTACTACTTTCAATACTCATGGTCGCTCGCCCCTGTCTAGAACAGCTCATCGCTATCGTCGATTAGATGGACTACATGGCGGCTGAAAACCATATTATTTCGGCCGAATATTCGTCTAGGAATGGGATTAACAAATGTTGACTTTTTATCTTTACTGGACAACAATCGCAAAGTACGGAGACTGTTATGAATCGAAATCAAAAAATCGCTCTAATTATCGGGTCAATAATAATTGCTGTACTTATAATCACAGCCCCACAATACCAGATTATTGAAGGTATCAAGTGGCCAGCAGACTATGTTGAGAATATCAAAAACCAGTACGATCTTGGTGCAGCCGCCATTAGAGGGATGGCGGCTCTTGTGGTGGTTGTGGCAATGATAATTGTACTACGGTCAAAAGAATAATAGGATAGTTCACGCCAAAAACATAATAGATTGTGCAACTAAGTCCCCTGTGCTTTTATTCTTCTCCCAGAGTGGACGCAACTAGGCAGGAATAGCCAAGAGAATTGCACTCTCATTGCACTCTTGCCGCCCGTACCCGTCGGTAAACCTAAGTCCTTCTAAGTCGTTGTTCCCGCCAATCCCCGGCATAGGCGGGACCAGCCCCGCTTCCAGCGGGACAGACGGAGGGGGGCCTCTTATACAGGGCGTTACCCTTTGCTACCCTTCGGCAAAGCCTGTGCTGAATCCCGAAGCGTCGGGATGAAGTGCTCAGGGCAGGCTTTGTGGTTCAATTCTCCGCTTCCAATCTGCACTCTTCACTATTCACTATTCACTATTCATTATTCACTATTCATTATTCAATATTCAATCGGCTTCCTTGCCCACGCAGTTCACCAGTGTGGCCCGGATGATGGTCTCCCCCGGCCGTGACGATACCAGCCGCAGTCTGCCCTTGTGGATTTCCTCCACGATGCGCCGCGCCAGGCTCAGGCCCAGGCCCCAGCCCCGCCGTTTGGTGGAGTAGCCGGGCCGGAAGATGTTGCGGCGGTCCCTTGGACTGATGCCGCTGCCGTTGTCCCGCACTTCCACGTGGGTCAGGCACCGGCCCCGGCGGTCCTTGTCGCCCCTAATATTGACCTCGATGCGCCCCTGGCGGCCCTGGCAGGCGTCGATGGCGTTCTTGATCAGGTTCTCCAGCACCCACTGTAATAATGTCTCCGCCCCGTACACGCCGCATTCCTCGCCGGTCACCGCAATCTCGGTCCGGGAGGTCTTCGGCAGGCGCTGGCGGAAGTACTCGGCGGATGACTCGGCCAGTTCGTACAGGTTCACCGGCTCGAAGCGCGGTATGCTGCCCACCTTTTGGAAGCGGTCGGCGATCTGCTCCAGGCGGTGTACGTCAGACTCCAGTTCGTCCAGCAACTCCTGCCCCTGCCCCTGGGGCGCCTTGTCCCGCAGCAGGTGCAGCCAGCCCATGAGCGATGATACCGGCGTGCCCAGCTGGTGGGCCGTTTCCCGGGCCATACCGGCCCAGATGGAGCGCTTCTCACTGTTGCGGATCAGTGTAAAACCGATGAAACCGATGAGGATAAACAGCCCGGCCACGGCGATCTCGATATAGGGCAGCCAGCGCAGGCGGCTCACGGTGGAGCTGTCACCGTAGTGAATGCGCGATATGATCAGGTCCTCGAATCGTACCTCCACCGGTGTGTGTTGGCGATCCATGCGCTCCACGATACGCTGGAGATAGGCCTGCCGGTCCGCTTCCGCCAGACTGCTGTCGAGCCTCACGTTACGCCAGCTGACCACCTGGCCCTCCCGCGATGTAACAACGATGGGAAACTGGATCTGCGATATGACCTCATCGAACACGAAGCCCAGTTCCTCGCTGCTGGCCGAGGTGGCCACCTTGCCGATCAGGTTGGCGTAAATCCCTAATAGCTTGCGCTCGTCCTGCTGCAGGTCGTGGACCAGGCTCTGCGTGTACCATAACAGCGATGCCACGATGATGGCGCCCAGGGCGAACAGACCCGCCTTCAGATTGGCAGTATAGCGGTAGGCGGTCATTTCAGTAAGCGTATTCTCCGCACCGTGGACGGCATAAAGCCGAGCAACACTACCAGCAGCGCCAGGTTGCTGATCCACCTGCCAAGGGCCAGGTCGCGCGGCTCAAAATCCAGGGTAACTTCGTGCCGTCCCTGTGGAACCTGCACCCCCCGCAGAACGGTATTTACCTCGTGGATCGGTGTCTCCTCGCCATCAACGCGCGCTACCCAGCCGCCGGGATAGTAGACTTCGCTCACCACCAGCAATGCGGAGGAGCCGGTCTCTACCTGTAGCCTGATGTGGGCGGGGCGCCAGTCCGCCTCCAGCACCCGGCCGAAACCGGCGACCGGTCGCACAGTGCTGCTGGCGCCTGCCAGGTAAACCACCTGGACCGGATCATACTGCGGCGCCATGATAGCCGCCAGTGCCTGGTCCGGGCCGGTTACATGCCTTACATCGGCGGGGAACCAGGCGCGCTCCAAGGCATCCTTAAAGTGATAGACAACCGCCGGTTTATACTGATCACCTTGATATAGGGTGCCTACGAATACCTCCTCAAACCGGGGATCTTCAAAGCGCCCCATAGATACCAGGTACTTCACGTTCAGCATCTGCAGGATGCCGCCGCTTCTGAAACCGGTGGTATTCATCATACGGTTATAGTTGGCCAGTTTGGCGGGATGATAGCCGGCTATGGATTCAATCTGGAATGCCGCCCAGCGGTTCTGCTTCTGCAGTGGCCCCACAGGCACAGGCAATATACGGTAGGGTCGTTGCTGCCTGACCAGGTAATCGGTGACCTGATCGTTTCCCAGGTAGCGCTTCTGAGATGACGTAGAAATCAATACGGATGAGCGCAGGCTCCCCCTGGAGGGATATATGATCTGCCAATCGATTCTAGCCAAATCAACAGCGCTGATGGTAAGCAGCCCACTTAGTAGTACATTCCGATTTATAGTCCCCATTCTCCATAAATAGAGCAAGCCCGTACTCACTCCAAGTATCGCTATAAACAGGAGCGCGTCAAGCCGGATCATACCCAGCCGCAGGTAATTTACGTACTCCACCATATTACCCGGCACACCTCTGGACGGCGGGAAATTGCCGGCCAGCATGGCTGATGCCACCATCAGGAGTATCCCCCCGCCAAGAACGCCAATCGACAACCGGATGATAAACTGCCGCACCTCATCCGGCTTGCGGGCCTCCATATATTTCAGCAGGTCATCCAGGCCCAACCCCGCCAGCACAGCCACTGAGAATTGGGGAATCACCAGGATCATTACCGGCACTCTGAACTTGTTGAAAAAGGGTAGAATATTGTACAATAGACGATACAGAAAGAAATTGTGGCCCAGGCTCACCAGAAACGCGATTATGGAGGCCGAAGCAAGCGTCAGGGTCAGCCAGTCACGCCGCCGATAGACCGCCCAGATGGCCAGACCTAGCAGGAGCAGGCCCATATAGTTGGGATAATCGGTGAAGGGCATATTGCCCCAGTAAGTCACACCGCCAAAGCCGTAGAACGACGGCGCGATAAAGGTCAGAGACTCACCAAGGCTGAACGACCATTGCGTGGCATAATCGAAGCCGACGCCGCCGCCGGCCTGGGCTCCCCTGATGCTGTAGGGCGTGTACTCCATGGCCGGTATAAACAGGGCCGCCGCCAACGAAAATGCCAGTAACATGGCCAGGGCAAAGGTTCCTGTAAACTTGCCTGCTTCGGTCATCCCCCTGTCAGCATCCCGGTACAGCCTGACAATCATCACCAGCGCCATCAGGCCGGCAAGCATCAGCGCGTAGTAAGCAATCTGCACGTGGCCCCGTTGCAGCATCAACCCCACCAGCAATGTCAGCCAGGCTGTCGAGATCAGGTTTCTGTCCTCGTACAATCTGACCAGCGCCCAGATAACCCACGGCAGGTAGACCAGCGTCATCATCTGGCTGCCGTGGCCGTGCACAATCATCGTATTGGTATACGGCATCAACATAAAGCCTGATCCCGACAACAGACCGGCAGCGAAAGTGCCGCCCAGTCGACGTACGAGAACGTAGGTCCCCAATCCGCCAAAAATGAGGTGCAATAGGAATACCCAGAAACCCGGCATGCCCAGCCCAACCAGCGGCTTCGTAATCAAGTATGGCATGTACAGCGCTGAGACAGACGTGAATGAATGGACCGTGGGCAAGCCCGAAAAGACCCACGGCATCCATGTCGGCATTTCGCCACTTTCCGCTTCCAGGGCGCGTAATCCGGTACCGACCGCTTTCGGTGACAAACTATCCGGTCCGCTAAAATGATAGCTGCCAGTCAGCAGTTGATGGTACAATGCGGCTGCCGCCACCAGCAGCAAGCCAGCGACTAATACGGTCAGTTTTGCTTTTGAATTAAAAATGCTGCTCAAGAAATACCCCGCATTACTTTGCGCTTCAACGCTTCCAACACCTGCCTATCATCATCATCATATCCGATCAGCATATATGCACCCAAATAAACGGCAACAAAACTGATCCCGCCAAGAACCAGAACGATCACCGTGTGGAAGTTATAGATGAAACGGTTTAAAACAACGCAAACTGCAAATGCCACTACGCCTGATGCAAGGGGCTGCAAATACTTCCATGATATGGGAGTCATTCTATACAGGGTAGCTACT
>DAOWIJ010000194.1 GCA_030640955.1 Fidelibacterota bacterium | reverse complement strand
ATTCCCCTTAAGGGCCAAATCCCCGACAGGTAATTTAGAATAACTATGATGACGAATTCCCTGGCCTTTTCAATAACGGGCATTTCCCTGGCCGCGGTTATCGGCGCCCTGCCGCCTTTCCTCGGTAAATGGTCAGACCGGCAATTGCATCCTTCGTAGCGCTGGGAGCCGGAGTATTCCTGGGGGCGGTGTTCTTTGATCTCCTGCCGCATACCGTAATCGCACAGCCCGGCACTTTAACCAATTTTATGGTATTGAACGGCTTTATGCTGGTGCTGTTCTTTGAGCGCGTACTGCTGAGGCATCGCCATGATCCTTGTGATGAACCGGTGCGGCATGGGCACCTTCGCATATTTATCGGCGGGAATACTGCTGATGCTGCTGATCAGCCAGATGGAGGTATAAAAACCGGTCCTACAGGAACTCCTTCAGGGACGCATACTTTCGATGATGGGATCAAATCGCCACAGGTTGGTTTTATAACTGTCGTAAGAGAACACGCATACCGAATTGAAGCCGTATTCCCTGGCAATCCTGATTTTCACCGCCGTATCCTCGGGTGACTGGTTGTAGTTGGCAACACCCATAATCACTTTTTTCCGGTAACCCTGTGGTAAGACGCGTATTATTTGACCGATTCGGTCTCTAAAATCGGCAGCACTGGTGGAATAGTTCATTGGCAGGGCAAAATCCAGCAGGCCTTCATCCAGCCAGTGTACCCAATCCTGGTAATACATGTTCCGGGCCTTATTTACATCCGGCTTCACCGCGGACGAAAGCATCACCTCCCGTCCGCTGATAGTGATGATGGCGTGCAGCGCCGTGATCAGTTCGGTCACCTTGCTGCGGCGATAGTCATTCCACAATTGCATCTGCCGGGATAGTGGGTCTGCATCGCCGTGGGCTGGGGACCCATTCCAGGTCTGGATTTCAGTCATGGGATTGAATTCGTGCCGCCTTTCAAACACCGCCAGGGCTTCCGCGTTATAGCCGTAATCAAAATCATAGTATCGACTGTAATCGAGATGCAGGCCGTCGATCTCATAATGCAGAATTATCTCAGTGAAAATGCCTTGCAGGTAACTGTTCACCTCCGGATGGGTGGGAGCAAGGTAAATACCTTCGAAGCCCTTGCTTCTGGGAGCGCTCAAATCAATTTCACTGTGGGCACGGCCCCGTGAATCCACCTCCTGCCATTCAGGGTGCAAGTAATAAAGGTGGCTGCTCCGCTCAGGTGGCTGACGGGCAGACCATAGCAGATAGGTAGTTACCCAGGCGTGCACGTTCAGGCCCAGTGCGTGGCCCCTGGCTACCGCGTGTTCCAATGGATCAAAGCCGGGTTCCCTGATGCGCTCCGATTTGGGAACGATCAGCGAATTATAGTAAGCATCCCCGCGCCCCCTGACCTGAACGAATACATGGTTGAAGCCGCTTTCAGCGGCAAATAGCAGCGCTTTGTCGATTTCCCTCGCGCTGGTCATGCTCTCCCTGACAATCCACAGGCCCTTTATATCCATAGCCGCCGGACGTTGGGCTGCCAGAACACTGGTACAAAAGAAAAAGGCAGCCATAAGGACCGCCTTTATACTGCAGATTGGATTGTTAGCCAAATTTATCCCGTCTCAGGTTTTACCTTAGGGACTATTTCTTTTCTTTGGATTTCTTGTCGGTCTCCGGCTCAGATTCTTTCTGCTTACTAGTCACTACCCCAAAATCAACCAGCTCGATCAAAGATATGGGTGCTCTATCATTAATGCGCTGACCAAGCTTGATTATCCTGGTATAGCCGCCGGGACGATCTGCGTACTGAGGCGCTATCTCCGAGAATAACATAGCGGTGACCCGCTGCCCATAGGAGCCGGGAAAGGACCGCAATACCTGGCGCCTGGCATGCAGCGTGCCCTGCTTGGCGAAGGTTATTAGCGGTTCGATAAAAGTGCGCAATTCCTTGGCCTTGGCATCGGTTGTTTTAATGCGCTTGTGAATAATCAGGGACGACGCCAAGTTACGCAGCAACGCCTTGCGATGACTGGCTTTCCGGTTGAGCTTACGCCCCCTTACTTGGTGTCGCATGGCGCTGTTCGCTCCTAATTTTCTACCAGGACCTTGTCGATCTTCATGCCGAACGAAAGGTCCATTTCACCTAGTTTTTCCTGCAGCTCAGTAAGAGACTTCCGGCCGAAATTCTTAAATTTCAGCATCTGGTTCTCTTCTTTAGTTACCAATTCAAAGATCGTGGTAATTCCCGCGGCCTGCAGGCAGTTATGGCTGCGAACGGAGAGTTCCATTTCATCGATGCTCTTTTTAAGCAGATTACGCAGTTGGATATCTGCGTCATCAATCTTGTCTTCCACATCAACAATGCGTGGCAATTCATCAAAAATAAGGACATCCGCCAGGCTATGCAGCTGGACAGAGGCATAGTTAACCGCATCCTTAGGACTGGTGGAACCGTCAGTGGTCACATCAAGCCTGAGAGTCTCTTGCTGATCCTTAGAAGCTGGTATGGGCTGCACATCAAAAGTAACCCGTTTTACTGGATTATAAATGGCATCCAGGAAAATGGTACCCAGCGGCGCATCAGCCAGTTTATTGTTAACGGCCGCTACATAGCCCCGACCGCGATTTATCACCAGCTCCATCTTGATTTCCTTGGTGCCGTTCAAAGTGCAGATCTCTAAGTCGGGATTCAGGATTTCGAATTGATCGCTTACTTTGCCAATTTCGCCAGCCTTGAAAATACCCTTCGTGTTAAGCGTTAGCGAGACCGGGTCTACTTTCAGTTCATGGAGCTTAAAGCGGACCTGCTTGAGGTTCAAGACGATATCTGCAATGTCTTCGATGATACCATCAATAGTAGAGAACTCGTGTTGCACTCCCGGGATCTTAATAGATGTAATCGCAGCCCCTGGAATGGCGGTGAGTAATATCCGCCGGAGAGCATTGCCAAGAGTAATACCGTAACCTCGCTCCAGCGGTTCCGCGGTGAAAGTAGCCTCTATTTCGCTGTGCTCCTGAACTTTTATGTTCAGTTGACCATCAATACCTGGCATGCAATAACCCTTCTTTAAACTTTACTTGGAATATAATTCGACAACCAGCTGTTCGTTGATTTCCTCCGGTATTTCCTCCCTGGTAGGCAGCGCCAGGAAAGTACCGGACATCTGGGCTTTATCCAGATCCATCCAGGGTAGCTGATTTTCTTCGGTGATCCGCCGCATCGCATTATGAATCTGTTCCATCCTGCGGCTCTTCTCCCGAATCCTGACCTCGTCTCCCGGTTTCAACCTGTATGACGGGATATTCACAATCCTGTTATTGACCAGCAAATGCTTATGACCTACAAGCTGCCTGGCGGCTCTCCTGGTAGGAGCCAATCCCATTCGGTAAACCGTATTGTCCAGCCTCGACTCCAGCAGAGTGAGCAGGTTATGACCCGTAGGGCCAACCTGGGACGCAGCCTTTTTGAAATAATTGCGGAACTGACGCTCCAGGACACCATAGAGATGCTTCAGCCGCTGTTTCTCACGCAGCTGCAGACCATAAGTGGATACTTTCCTCCGGCGAGAATTACCATGTTGCCCGGGCGGATAATTTTTCTTCAAAGCCGAAAACTTCGGGGACTCAAAAACGGGATAATCCAATCGCCGGACTATCTTGCCTCTCGGACCTACAAATCTAGCCATAACTCTTACCGGTTCTCCTTAGACTCTGCGCCGTTTTGGCGGACGGCAACCATTGTGCGGAATGGGAGTTATGTCCTTTATCGCCGTGATGTCAAGACCCGCCACCTGCAATGACCGGATGGCAGCCTCCCTTCCACTTCCGGGGCCTTTAACTCGCACTTCAACCGCGGACATCCCAAGATCCATAGCCTCCTTGGCGGCTTTCATGGCAGCCTGCTGAGCAGCGAAAGGTGTACTCTTTCGGGAACCCTTAAAACCGCTGGTGCCGCCTGTTGCCCACGATATTACGTTACCGTATTTGTTCGTTAGCGTAATTTTTGTATTGTTGAAGCTGGCCTTAATATGAGCGATGCCTTCCGCTTCAACAATTACTTTCTTTTTCTTCTTCCTGGTCGGTCTTTGTGCCAAAGTATCCGGCTCCTATTCCATTTAAGCAGTTATTTGCGGCCGCTCGGGGAACGCTTGCGGCCCTTCCTGGTCCTGGCATTGGTATGGGTGCGCTGGCCCCGCACAGGCAAACCCCGGCGGTGACGTAGACCTCGATAGCTGCCAATATCCATCAAACGCTTGACGTTCAGTTTCATTTCGCTCCGCAGCTCGCCCTCTACTTTATAGCTGTCGGCGATAATGTTTCTGATCGCCACGGCCTGCTGCTCGGTGAGTTTCGTCACCGGCGTCTCCGGAGGTACATCCGCTTCCGTCAGAATCTGACGTGCGTGGGTATGGCCTATGCCGTAGATATACGGCAAAGCATACTCAATGGATTTATTGCGGGGCAGATCAACTCCTGCGATACGAGCCATACTTCCCTATCTTTCCTCGCTGAAATAGTTTACCGGCATCAGCCTTGTTTCTGTTTGTGGCGCCCGTGAACACAGATTACACGCACCACGCCCCGGCGGCGGATAATCTTGCACTTGTCGCATATTTTCTTTACGGATGCGCGTACTTTCATTGCTTTCCTCTGGTGCTGCCCGCCTATTTATAGCGGTAGGTAATGCGGCCTCGTGTCAAATCGTAAGGGGACAGCTCAACCGTCACCGTGTCACCCGGCAATATCTTGATGAAGTGCATTCGCATCTTGCCCGAAACGTGCGCCAGTACTTCATGGCCGTTTTCCAACTCCACCTTGAAGGTGGCGTTCGGCAGGGTCTTGAGAATAGTGCCATCGACGGTTATGCCCTTTTCCTTTGCCATTATACCTGCTTATTCATACTGCGTTAATACTTCCGGACCATAGGCGGTGATCACAATGGTGTGCTCAAAATGAGCCGACGGTAAACCATCCGCAGTTTTAACGGTCCAACCATCTTCTTCAGTGACTATATCCGCTGTACCCATATTAATCATCGGCTCCAGGGCCAGGCACATGCCTTGCTGGAGCAGCGGACCTTCACCGGGATTACCGTAATTCGGCACCTGAGGCTCCTCATGGAGCTGGGCGCCAATCCCGTGTCCAACCAGTTCGCGCACGACGCCATAACCGGCTTCTTCCGCGTGCGTCTGCACTGCTCGCCCTATATCTCCTATGGTTGCACCGGCCACGGCCGCCTTAACGCCCAGATCAAGGCATTCCTTGGTGCTCTGCATCAGGCGAATGCGGTCATCGTCCACAACACCTACGGCAAATGTGCGGGCATGATCACCGTGATAGCCATCCTTCAGTGCGCCCACATCTATGCCTACAATCTGGCCTGATTCCAGAGGGCGGTCCCGGGGGATACCGTGGACTACCTCAGAATCAACCGAGACGCACAGCGACGCCGGGAAACCATACAATCCCTTAAATGAAGGCACAGCCCCCTGGCTGCGAATAAATTTCTCCGCCTCAATGTCCAGTTGGCGGGTAGTCACGCCCGGTTCGATCATATCGGCCATGCGTTGCAAAGTCTGGGCCACTATCCGGCTGCTCTGCCGGATTTTCTCGATCTCATCTGAACTGCGTAAGTAAACCACCCTAAAACCGCTTCCGGCCCTTGATTCGGCCACCTTTTAAGAATCCGTCATAATGGCGCATCAACAGATGACTCTCCACCTGCTGCAAGGTGTCGAGGGCAACCCCTACGATAATCAACAGACTGGTGCCGCCAAAGAAACTGGCCAGATCATAATTGATGCCTGTAGCCTTCATCAGAATATAGGGAAAGATTGCGATTAACGCCAAAAAAATTGCTCCCGGCAAAGTCACCCGAGTTAAGATATTATCGATGTATTCGGCAGTTTTCTTGCCTGGTCGCACACCGGGAACAAAACCGCCCTGCTTCTTCATGTTATCGGCCACTTCCACCGGATTAAAAGCGATGGCCGTATAAAAATAGGCAAAGAATACGATCATCATTCCCAGAAAGAACCAATAGAATGGGTGCGCAATCGAGAACCACCGCATTATCCCCTGAACGAAATCACTGTCTTGAAAGTAGGTGCCTATGGCGCTGGGAATAAACATGATGGCCTGGGCGAAAATTATCGGCATAACGCCGGCTGTATTAACGCGCAGGGGAATATGGGTACTCTGCCCTCCGTAAACCTTGCGGCCGACCACTCTTTTAGCATATTGCACCGGAATACGCCGGGAACCTTGTGTGACCAAGACCACCGCTGCTACAATCAG
Organism: Fidelibacterota bacterium; assembly: GCA_030640955.1. Classification (GTDB taxonomy): domain Bacteria; phylum Fidelibacterota; class Marinisomatia; order SCGC-AAA003-L08; family TS1B11; genus DAOWIJ01. Next base: position 1,569 of record DAOWIJ010000194.1, on the reverse strand, counting down.
TACCATCAGCCCCATCAGGATAACATCCAGCAGAATCAATCTGAGCCCCTGATTAATCAGCGTAATCTCGTTGAACATAACGCTGGGTACGCGCGATATAATCCCCACCATGATGATGATGGAAATACCGTTCCCGATTCCGTGCTCGGTTATCTGCTCACCCAGCCACATGACGAAGATCGTCCCCGTAACCAGCGTGAGCATGGTCATCAGTTGAAAGCCCAAGCCGGGGAACAGTACGACGGGACCGGAGGGTGAGCTCAAGCCCTGCAGATAGATGGCCACGCTAAAGGCCTGCACGGTAGAAATGGCAACCGTACCGTAGCGCGTCAGCTGGGTAATTTTGCGGCGGCCCTCTTCACCCTCTTTCTGCAGCCGTTGGAAGTATGGGACTACCGCCCCCAGCAGCTGGATGATGATGGAAGCCGATATATAGGGCATTATCCCCAGGGCGAATACCGTGGCCTGGGCGAAGGCCCCACCGCTGAACATGTCGTACAAACCCAACAGGGTGTTGGCAATATTCTGCATGGCGGAAGCCAGGGCCTCACTGTTGATCCCCGGTGTAGGTACATGAGCGCCGGTGCGATAAATCAGTAAAAGGGCCAGCGTGAACAGAATCCGCCTGCGCAGTTCGGGAATTTTAAAACTATTGGTGAACTTCTCGATCACGCTACGATAGCCTTGCCGCCGGCTTTTTCGATTTTCTCCCGGGCCGAACTGCTGAAAGCTGTGGCGGTAATTTCCACGGGCGCGCTGAGATCGCCGTTGCCTAATATTTTCAGCGCTGCATCAGCGTGCTTGATCGCTCCCATTTCCTTGAGTTTCGCGGCATCCACCTTTTTCAGCTTCAGCCGGTCAATGACCTCCAGATTAACGATTTGCATATCCTGGCGAAAATGATAGTTGGAAAAACCACGTTTGGGAATCCGGCGCTGGAGGGGCATCTGCCCGCCTTCATACCATGCCAGCCGCTTGGACCCGGAGCGGGAGTGCCAACCCTTGTGTCCACGACCAGCCTGCTTGCCTAACCCGGATGCTTCACCACGGCCTCGCCGTTTGCGGTTGGCGGTAGAGCCTGTTCGTGGCTGAAGTGCTACTAATCTGCTCATAATTCTTCCACCTGAACCAGGTGCCGGACCCTGTTGATCATGCCGCGAATGGCCGGATTGTCCTGCTTTTCAACCGTTTGATGCATACGCCGGATACCCAGAGCTCTCAGCGTATCTTTGGTGCGCTGCGCATAGCCTATGCCGCTCTTGGTCTGTGTGATCTTAATAGTTTTAGCTTTCGCGGCCATCAGCTGAATAGCTCCTTGACAGTAATCCCGCGCCGGCGCGCAATGGCGGTAGCGTCCTGGGCCGATTTGAGCGCCTTTTCAGTGGCCCGCACAACATTCAATGCATTGGTGGAGCCGGTGCACTTGGTGAGTACATCGGTATATCCGGCCTGTTCCAGGACGGCCCTTACAGGGGCGCTGGCGATCAGCCCGGTACCAGGTGAGGCCGGCTTCAGCAGCACAACACTGGCGCCAAACTTGGCCTTGATCTCATGGGGCAGGGTACCATT
>DAOWIJ010000208.1 GCA_030640955.1 Fidelibacterota bacterium | reverse complement strand
GCCAACGATCCGGCCCTCGTCGTCGGCGTTTGATATGATGCCGATGAACAGCAGCCGGTCGCGGAAGCGCTTTATCCTGGTGAAGTGCATACTCCGCCAGATCGTGGGCCAGATCATCCGCCGCCGCGCCATCAGCCGGCGCCCCCGTTGATGAGCCACCACACGGCCAGCACCAGCAGCCAGGACAGGGCGATCAGCAGCAGGCGGACCAGTTTGCGGGGATCAGGCATCCTGCGCCTCCCGCTCGTCTCTGCATTTAGTGCAAATGTCCTTGTCTTTTGGCTCCGGCAGCAGGGATACCAACCGCGCCAACTTCCAGGCTCCGCATAAGCTGCGGCCGCCCCGCCTGGTGAAGTAGTGCCACAGGCCATCCAAAGTCACATACCAGCCGGACTTGCGGGGATCAGGCAACCATCACCTCCCCTTGAACGGCGGGCATGGGGTCCTGCCAGTCGCCGATGATCACCACGTCCTGCTGGGCGATCTTCATGTAGCGCCAGCCCTGAAAGCCGCGCATGGGTATGGGCACGATCCACTGCCAGGTGGCGGCGTTCATCAGCATCCGGTAGCGGTGGCCATCGCTGCAATCGACACGCACCACCTCCGCAAATCCCTTGACGTAGCCGGCCTCCACATAGTAGACGCGGGATCCGCGCTTGACCGGCGGTTGCTGCGTGTAGTCCCGATAATAATATCCGCTGCCCCACTCCTTGATCTGCTCCGCTTCCCGGGCGGCCTGCTTGCGGCAGCGCTTGGGTGTGGTCACGATGATGTCAGTCGGCATTGGCCAACTCCAATAGTTTGCGCTTTAATTTCTTGCCACTTTCATGGAGAGCGCCATCATGTGCCATGGCATATTCATCCCATGCAAAATTCAGTTCCTCAAGCCCTTGGTGACCGGGATCAATCTTGTTAAACGCCTCAATTTGACGGGCTGTAAATTTTGGTCGTTTTTTAGGTCTATCCATCCCATGTCCTCCCATCCAGCAGGCGGCCGGCGGCTTTCTTTTTGGCTCCCCCCCATTGCTTGAATAGGAACGGCACGCCAGCTGCGGCACACTGGTCACGGGTGTTGCGCGCCCAGTCAGGGTGCATGGGCCGGGCACCGGGACCGGATTCGCCGCCCATGATGACGAGGTCGAGCCACTGGCCTCCAGTTGTTATATATCCACACATCGCCATCGCGTGAGGCGGAACACCCCCATGCTCAAAATATCTTCTCAAATCCACCGGCCCCAACGCTGGCTCATAACTGACAAACCGCTTGGCTGCTGGTGTCTGTAGTAGGATGGGGATACGCTCATCGGCTGTCTGCTGGTCCTCTACGGATACGCCCAGCATGACATTGGGAAGGGGCCAGGCTTCAGGGTAGCGCGGGAAACCCCGACCCTTTGGCAGTCCAATCCAATCTGGCTGATCCATTAGGGTGGCTATATGATAGTACGATATAAAGTGTCGATAATATCTGCACATGCGGGCTGGACGCTTGGTCAATATCATAAAGGTGTGCTGTGGGCATAAAGCCGCCACCGCCAATACCCTATCAATAAATCTACACGGCACGCCCTCATTAAACAGGTCATTCCATACCGACCACACCTGGGGCTTCCGCACCGTCAGCGGCTTGCCCAGCGTGTCCCACATCAGGCGCACCTGGCCGTTGAACTTCCCGGCCGCGGTGGTCAGGCCGCCGTAGCGCCCCCTCATTTTGGGGTTCGATTGCCCGGCGCGCATGTGGGTCTGTGCGGCGCTCCAGCAGTGGGCACAGCCACCCGAGACCGGCGAGCAGCCCTCCACCAGGGACCAGGCCCGGTCCCAGTACATGCCCAGGGCCAGGCGCTCAGGTGATACGGGGATGATGCTGGTTTTACTCACTCTCGCCCTCCTCAATATTTGAGCGACAGGTTTTATCCGTATCGTCGGGAAGTTGTATAAAGATTTGCTGCCAGCCCATAAAATTGCACAAGGCGGCAAGCTCTTTTGCGTGTTCCTCGCAAGCGTAAGACTCCTCGCCACGACCCGCCCACGTGAACCGGCAGATCGCTTTTTTCCCGCATTTGGTTTCGCTCATACCAGCCCCTTCATTCAAAATTCTTTCCATAGAACCAATCGGCTACCCACAGGCTGCCGTCGAAGTCGCAGCGCATCATCGACTTGGGCACCCACACGCCGTTTACCCAGGCGGCCCGTTTGCTGATCTGCCTCACCTCCGCATCGGCCTCCAGCCGCACATAGTTGGCCCTGTCGTACTCGGTGATCACGCCCAGCTGGTCCAGCAACGTTTGCTTGAGGATGAGGTTCATGCCCCCGCCCCCATCTTCATCAACAGGTGATCAAACTTCGTCGCAGATCGAAATCCCAACTGGGCCAGGTTGAGCACCGGCAGGGCCTCCGGCATCTTTTCGTAGCCACTGCACTCACCACTGATCGTACGTCTCACATTCAGGTGGCACGGCCGGTCAACGGCATGGGTGATCGTCTTTATATAGCACGTATCGCACTGCTCGTCGCCACTATCGAATAACAAGGTCTGGCCAGGGGTACTCATGCCAGCCTCAATACTTCCTGCGGGTTGGCCGTGCGCTTTTCGGCCATGGCGCAGTAATCGGGATTCAGTTCGATGCCGATCCACTCCCGCCCCAGCTCCTGGGCCACCTTGCCAACCGTACCCGACCCGAGAAAGGGATCCAGCACAACACAGGGTACTACTTGAGGTCGTCCTGAGCCTGTCGAAGGACAATCGCACGTAGGCTGCCAGCCGGTGGTAATCTTTGGCGGGAATGGATTATCGTGGTGACCACCAGCAGCCCGGGCCCCGGCAGTATTGACTTGCATTCTCCTTGCCGAATCGTGCTTATCCCTTGAAATCTGCTTTTCGGCTACAGGTGCCGGCACTACCTTCTTTTGTTCCATTATCACACGCTCCCAAGGCGCGCCACACTCCGGGCAGGCTCCCTTTTCACTGGTGCCGGCCAGTATGCAGCGGCGGGCCAGCTCCTCCGGGAAGGTGGCGAAGTGCGACAGCCATTCAACTGACCCGCACTCACAAATTCTTTTACGTCGTTCATCGTCATCTAAAAATGATTCCAGCTGCCGGAACTCACCGCGGTCGTAGATCCGCTTGCACTCCTCGCACATCTCGTACTGGAACTTCTGCGTCGGTATATCCCACACCGATCTGATGCGTCGGGTCGCCTTTTTACTGGCGTCGTAAGTGTTTCCTTTGTACTTCGGATTGCTGTTCCCGTTCACATGCCGGATACCCCCGATCGGCGGGCTGATCCCCTCGCGCAGGCCGGCCAGCGGTTCGATCGCGGTGAAATCCGAGTAGTACCTGGCACCGGGTGTCAGGATGTAGATGAACTCATAATCGACTGTCGGCCGGTCAGGGGCGCTGTCAGGGATCACGTTCCGCTTCCACCATACAGTCCGCGACCGCAGATACCAGCCATCCGCCTGGAGCGCCATCACAATCCGCTCCGATAGGCACATCAGATTTTTTCGCGGTAGCCCGAACGGCTTTGCCGTGGACCGGACCGGCATCACCTCCGCCTTGTCCCGCCGCTTCGATTTGCTGGTATGGGTGCCCCCGCTATACCCGTCGCCGTAATTAAACCACAGCATCCCGTCCTTGCGCATCACGCGCCGGAGGGCCCGGCCCAGCGTTACCAGGTTATCGATATGTTCCTCGGGTGTGGGCTCCATGCCCCATTGGCCAGGCACTTCATAGTTGCGCATCTGCCAGTACGGCGCCGACGTCACCACGCACTGCACCGATCCTGCCGGCCGTTCCGCCAGCCTGGTCAGCACATCCCCCGGGAGTATCACTGCCACCCCCACGGCGGGCCGTTCTGCCAGTGGTCGAACCACTTGTCCAGCCAGCGGCGCACTACCCTGGTGCCCAGCCCGTACAGCAGAGCAAGCACCGCCACAATGGCAATGGTGATCTTGAGGGCGGTGGTCATGCGGCGGGCTTCACGCGCCACACCCGCAGGCCGGTCTCGCCATCCTGCTCTTGGTGGCGCAGATGGGATGTTGCCTTGAAAGTTTGATCTGCTTTCTTGGCATATTGCCTGCTGGCCGTCATCACCCGGGACCGCCTCCGTTCGATCAGCGTGGACTTTCTACCGGGCTGCTTTTTCATCTCCTCCGGCGTGCTCTCGATGAGGAACGAGTCGCCCGCTTCCATCTTATCAAACGGGTACTCATCCCAGACATTGCGCCCGTTTCCAACGCGTCCACCGCGGCTGGGTATTTCAAATCCCGGTTCAACCTCGTACATAGTCACCACCCCCTGATTGATTCCAGATGCAGCCGCAGGCCGGTCTCGATGTGGGCCACCGCGTCATCGATTGTGTCAAATACATTGCCATCCACCCGCCACGGATCACCCATGTCCCGGCGATCTACCCGGAAGGTGCCGTTCAACAGATGGCGCACCCGGTAAAGGATGTTCCCCACCTGGTATTGGTGCTCGTAGCCGTGCACCCGGCATTCGTTAAGCAGGTCCACGCTCGTTGCTGGTATGTTCATTTCGCCCCCACCGCTTCATCCAAGAATTTCAGCCATGCCTGTATCTTTGCGGGATAGGCATCGGATTCGGCCTCGATATTGTTGTACCATTTCCAGACGTTCCAGCGGTACTTATATAGATATAATCCTATTTGTATATGGACCATCGAAGCCTCAAGGGAGAAAAGCAAAGAGGTACATAGGGAATCTTGGGTGGTTCGAAACGCTGTCCGATAATCGCCCGTTCTAATTCTTTTTCCATATAATTTGATACAGACTCGCTCAACATTATTCTGGCTTGGTCCAGCGCAGATTGATCCATCGGCTTCAACTCTAATCGCTCGCATATCACCGTGTGACTCAACCGCATAATGCGCCCCCATTTCCCGGTATCCACGCTCCAGTCCCCATTTGTAAGCATCGATCACCACAGCCCGCTGCTCCTGGCTCATGGCCTGCCAATCCTCCGCCGGCGCGCCAGCATAAATGTATCCCGCAAGGGCTAGTATGGCGAGCAGTCGAGTCATGGCGGATCACGTGGTCGCCGCCAGATCGTTCAGCTCGTTCAGCCGCTCCAGGTACAGGACCTCCCCGTAGGTCGGCGAGACCTCCCGCAGCAGTGGCCCGCCCTGACCATCATCGTGGGGCCTGGTGGCGCAATCAAGCCAATCATCGCGCACGCCAAGCCGGCGCCACTTCGGTTACCAGGGCGATCTCGTCGGCCATCTTCACCAAGTCCCGCTCATAATCGTTTACCCGGGCCACGCCCAGGGCCAGGTAGATAGCCCCATCCAGCCCGCGCTTCAGTTCGGCCAGGCGCTCCCTGCCAAGCAACTCCGCCACCGGCGTCACGATGTCCCCCAGGTAGGCCTCGTGGGCATCGTGCAGCAGGCCGAGCAGTTGCAGCCGCGCCGGGTAGCCCTGGTCACGCAGGATGTCGGCCACCAGCAGGCAGTGCTACGCCACGCTGAAATAAAATGATGTGTGCCCGTTAAAGCGCCCCTGCCGTGCCAGCGACCGGGCGATGTCCCACGGCGAGATCGTGCTGGGCGAAGGCCGCACCAGGTCCACCATCTGCCACGAGGCCGTTACTACCGTGTGGTCGCCGTTCATGCGTCGTCCTCGTCATTTGTCACCAGGCGCCCCCGCTTCTTTGCAAAGTTGAAGGCCCGGCCCGGGTTGTGGCTGGCCAACCGTTTGATGTGCTCCAACAAAATCCAGTCGAGCTCGTAGCTGAACAGCCGGCCATCCAGGCGGAAACTCACCTCGGCCATGCCCCACATTAATGAGTGCCCTATGTACACGATGTGCGTACCCGTTGCCGTATCGGCTGTCTGGGGCATGTCACAGATCCCGACCGTCACGCGGCCTGCTTATCGTCGCTATCTTCACTGGCAAATAGATCGCCCTGGGCCCGCTCGCCCTGCAGGTACAGGTGTGCCTCGTCAATCAGCGCATCGATTGCTTTTACGCATCCCTCCGGCAATAGCACCTGTTCGCCACCATCTTTGGTGTAAGGTTCCTCGGGCAGGTACGGCGTATTGATCGGATATACCGGGCCGCTCAACAGCGACTTGGCTACACTGATGGTCGCTCCCCGCACACCGTCTTTGCTATACGCCATGGATACTCCGATAACCCGCATGCTCTCGCCGTATTTTTTGGGCAGCTCGCAAATAGCAGGCACCGCCGACACCAGCGCCTGGAGCGCCGTTTCAAATTCCGGCCGCGGTGTTTCCGGGTTCGATAGTTTGTGCTCGATCCACTCATCGCTGAGGGCGTCGGAAGATTCCTCCCATTTCAGACACACCCTGCTGTCCTTAAATTTGATCTTCCGCCACCTGATATCAGGTATCTTGTCTGCCATCACTTCCTCCTGTTTCTCCGGCGTGAGGCCTGCACCATCTTCCGCTTGCGCCTAGCTTTAGGTCGGGCCGACCGGGCGGCTTGCTTGATATGCTTGCTGGGTGTGTTGCCATCCCAGTCGATAAAGGGCATGCCAGCGTATGGAAGCTCATTCATCGGTCGGGCGTGCTGAAGGGCGGCGGGGTGGCTCCGGGACCGCCGGTACTAACATCCGTCTGCCCAAGTTGCTGAGCGTCAATCCACGCTGATTCGACCATCTCCGTCCCGCCCTTGCTATCAGGCCGGACTTCGTAACTGACACATCCGTTGAGGTACTCGATCCTCGCAATAGCGGTTCCGGTGAACCCCGTTATGGCATCCGTGACCCTCGTCCCAAGTTTTATCTTATCCATCGTGTTCTCCTTTTTGTACTGCAACCCGCGCCGTGCGGATTTTCAATGGGGTGATGCGCCCCGCGACGCCGGGCTGTGCCGGACCCGGGACGCCGTTTGGGTAAGGGAGGGGTCGGAGCGCATCAAAATATTATTCTCATTTTTTCGACGTCAGCCGGATCGTATAGGTACTGGCCGGTGGCGGTTATGCCGGCGGGCAGCAGGCGCCCGCTCTTCTTCCAGTTGTACAGGGTAGTGCGCGACCGGATGCTCAGCATCTCCATCACCTGCCACGACCGCAACAGCCGCCTGGGTTGGGATTTCTTCCGGGTCGTCATGCTGGCTGCTCCCGCCTATCGCCTTTCGATCTCGTGTTCGGCCCGCTTGGCGAGATCCTGTATCTCGCGCAGGTAATCAAGTTTCTGCTGCCGGTTCCGGGACCCGCCGTTGTGCCGGTCCGCGTGAACCAGCAGCCCCAGCCGCTCCACAATCCCCTCCACCTCGTCCTTGATAGAGCCGTCCAGCCGGCTGGTATCGATGCCACCCTTGAGGGGATTGCCGCTCTGGTTATCCAGGTAATGAAGGAGGGCGTGGCGCAGATCCTCGGGCAGGTGCGGGATGAGAAAGGCCGGCAGGTGGCGGTCGGGCTCGTTCACAAAGCGGTTGAATGACGAGGGGTGATAGCCCACCTGGCGGGCCAGCTCGGACAGGTTGTGATCGGACGCCAGGAGCAGGTCCTTGATGGCCTCCCCCGTGCGCTGGACCTCGGGCAGCTTAGAGGTCATCACAACCCCCGGCGTAATTGTGCCGGCCATAATTCTTACCGGGGACCACCCGGGGACCATAACATCTACTCATGATGGACGTCCCCATTGGATTGCAGATCGAGATTAACCACCAGAATCACCTCAATGGCCCACTTGATGGCCTGGAAATACGGCCCCTCAGTCAACTGGCCGCTGAGCACCCGGCTGACCGTAACCTGTGTGAGACCCTTGATGCCGTACTGGCGGATCCTGACGACAGCTACACGGGCAATATCATTCTGGCTGAAACGGTTGAGGCTGAGACGCTTCTTGGCCTCGGCAAGATTGATTTTCTCTAGGGGATTGGCTAAGTTAATTGGTTCTATACTCATCCGTCGTCAACTCTTATAATCTGTTTATCTGGCTGGGGGTGAATATATGAAGCGTATTGCTTCATGGCAAGTAGTATATGATTCATAATGCGATCTTTCACTGAAATACTAGCCCATCTGGTCGAGAATAACCACATCAAAAATGTTACTGACCTTGCTCGTCAGCTGGGAGAACACTCCCAAACTGTTAGTGGGTGGAAAACACGGCCTTCATTTCCAGTGGAAAAAATAATCGCGTATTGCGAGCATCGCGGCCTCGACATCCGGGAGGTATTGCTGGGCGATGACGAGGCATTTTCCGAGGCCGAACTTCGGGCGGCCTACTGGGAGCAGGAATACAAGGTAGTCAATCTGGTACTTAAAAGGGCGCGGAGTATTGTGGCCAAGACCTATGGCGAGGATGCCGCCAAGGAAATCTTTATCGACAGACCCCCACCCACCAAGGTGAGCGAGTTGTATTTCGGTCACCCGGAAGGGAAGCACGACCCAAAGATTGGCCTGGCAGAACCGCACAAAAAAAGATGACCTACCATCTGCTGGTCAGGTGGATGCAGCGCAAAGCGGATAAATATCTATTGCATTATGGGGCCAAACCGAGGTTACATTGTGGCACTAAAGGAGCCACGCCATGAGATACCTTGCCATACTGATGATAATTGTTTCCTCCGCCTTCGCAGGCACCAAAGAAATTTATGTATCAAGCAACAGCGCCGCCGTGCGCGAAGGCCCAGGGACCAACCACCCGGTAGAAATAGAAATCAAAAGGGGCCACCAGCTGATGGAAATATCCAGACAGGATAACTGGATTCTTGTTGGAGTAGCGGGAGCCGGCGGTATCACTGGCTGGATAATGGCCTCCAATACCAGCACAGATCCCCCCGCCAAAATAATCAGGGCCATTAAGAACGAGGCGTTTGATAATTTTAACACCGCCTTTTCGTTCCTTAACAACAGCATTGAGACCAGTTCGGGGTATACATTATTTACCGGCGCAGAATACCTTGGTGACGGAATTATCGAGGTCACAGTTACCAACGTCTGGCTGTCGGCCCCCTATACCGACAGGGAAGGTACACTGCAAACCATTTTTAATCTATGGGATGCCGCCGACGATTCAGGATTATCAATAGCCGTTTATGCTGTGGATCACAAAGGTAAACGGGTCATGTCGCTATCAAGATGACCATGGCCGCTAGTCAACACCGGCGCCCGACAGCCACCATTGCGCTGGCCATCGTGCTGGCCATCGTGCTCTCGTGCGCCCCCCAGGTGGCCACCGATCCGATACCGCAAGTGTACATCACAACCGACGGCACCAAGTATCACCTGGCTGGGTGCCGGTACCTGGCCGACAGCAAGATAGCCGTGAGCCTAGCCGACGCCGCTGCCTACTACGAGCCGTGCGATGTTTGCAAACCGCCCATACCGGCGATCAAAGAGTAGACACCATGCCAACCACAACATATTGTATAAACCAGGCCCGCCGGCAGCTGCCCTTGCCACAAGATATGGTATAGCCCATAGCCACCCTCCGACCACTGCCTGATGGCCGCCCCGGGTTCGTCCTCGATTACCGGGTAGACGGCAAGCGCCATAAGACCCATCTGCCCGATGTGGACCGGGCCGTGGCCGAGCGAGCCCTCGATGTAATCAAGGCAAAGATAACCCTGCACAACGCCGGTGTGGAGTCTTTCAGCCTGTCCTATGATACTACCGTCGCGGCCTCCCCCACATCCGAGCTGGCCGCTATGTACCTGGATGAATGCCGGCCCCGCATTGCGCCGGCCACACTGACCGTCTACCGCCTAGCCATCGACAACTTTCTCGACTGCTTCAAAGGCGCCGGCCTCGACACCCTCGGCAAACCGGATGGCAGCCGGTTGATCACCTACCTGACGCACCGGCACAGCAGTGCAACTACTGTGAACATCTATCTGCGCGCTATCATGACCTTCCTGCGGTGGTGCGTCAAACAGGACTACATCGAGGCCCTGCCGTTCGAGGCCCGGCAGATCCGGCAGGAGCGCCAGCTGCCCAAATTCATCACCCCCCAGGAACTGGAGAACATCTACGCCGCAGTGGATAACGAGGCCCTGCTTGCTACGTACAG
>DAOWIJ010000084.1 GCA_030640955.1 Fidelibacterota bacterium | reverse complement strand
CGGCAGGTCGGCGATGGGGATGTCAACTTCTATGACGGTGGGTTTGCGCCGGGCCTGAAACAAGCCGTAGGCCGACAGGGTGCCGGTGGCGCTTAAAAGGCCCAGGTTCATGGCGTATATGAGGAAACGGCGGCGGCTGGGATCGTATTCGGCCGTAAAATCGGGGACCGCGGTGAAATGCTCTTTCAGCCATGTCACCAGGCTGGTACCGGCGGTCCAGGCTATCCAGCCGAGGTCACGAAATACGACCACCAGAAATGTGAGTGTAAAGAACCCCAGGCTGGTGTAGACGATCCAGGAGAGAGCGTCGATGAAGCCGTTTTCATAGCCCAGGAAACGCAGCAGAATGGGCAATATGGGCATGATCGTCAACAGTGACAGAAGGAGCCATGCCAGGCCCTGCCAACTGCCGATAAAACCCAGTGTTGGAATAATGCGAAAGCCCACGTATCCATGGATCAAGGCCAGCGTTGACAGCACAATAATAAGGAACAGCATATTGCTATCCTATACGCCGGAGGGAGACGGTGGTTCCCAACCGGTTTATACTTTTAACCGGTGTAATAAACGGATAACTTAACCAGCCATCGTGACGCTTAATCGGCGTTCAAACTTTTTCAGGACAGCCGCAAACATTAACACAGGCAAGTCGAGGTACCGTTGGGTATTCATTATCTTGATCTGACCATAATAGTTATATTCCTGATGGGTACCATCGCGTTCGGTGTCTGGTCCGGGCGGGCCAACCGCACTACCCAGGCCTATTTCCTGGCCGACCGCACCCTGCCGTGGTGGGCGGCCATGCTGTCGGTGGTGGCCACGGAAACATCGGTGCTCACCTTTATCAGTGTGCCCGGCATCGCTTACCGGGGAAACTGGTTCTTCCTGCAGCTGACCATCGGCTATATCATCGGACGGGTAGCCGTGAGCTATTTCCTGTTACCCTTGTATTACGCCACTGGCATTACCTCCATATATCAATTTGTGGGTCGGCGTTTTGGAAGCCTCGTCCAGCGGATTACTTCGGCCATCTTCCTCATGACCCGTCTCCTGGCTGACGGGGTACGTTTTTTCGCCACGGCCCTGTTGGTTCAGGTGCTGATGCCGCTTAGCCTGGTGCAGGCCATATTACTTATCGGTATCGTCACCATGATCTATACACTGGCCGGCGGCATCCGGGCGGTTGTCTGGATGGATACCTTCCAGTTCATTCTGTACGTGGGCGCCGGGTTAGTCTCGCTGTTTTTCATCAACCAGGCAATTACCGGCGGCATCCCCGCTGGACTGGAGCAGCTATCTGCGGCAGGCAAGTTCGCGTTCCTCAATTTCAATAAGGCCGATGTCTTTTCTATCAATACCGCTTACACCTTCCCGGCGGCGGTGCTGGGTGGCGGATTTCTATCGTTTGCTTCCCACGGTGTGGATTACATGATGGTGCAGCGGGTGCTTTCCACCAAGAGCATAGGCGCCGCCCGCAAGGCCCTCATCGGCAGCGGTCTGTTTGTCATGTTTCAGTTCTCCCTGTTCCTGTTGATAGGGGGATTGATCTGGGTACTGTATGCCGGCCAACCCCTGGGCGTCGATCAGGAATTTCCCAGTTTCATTGGGGACTACCTGCCTGTTGGAGTTCGCGGATTGCTGCTGGCCGGCGTATTGTCTGCTGCCATGTCGACCCTCAGCTCATCGATCAACAGTCTGGCCTCATCCACGGTAAATGACTGGCTCAAGCGCACCGATGATCTGAAACTGTCCCGCCTGATTACCCTGGGCTGGGGTGTGTTGCTGATGGTAATTGCTTCCATGTTCCAGTCCAAGGAAAGCCCGGTAGTGGAGTTGGGCCTGCAGATCGCTTCGTATACCTACGGCGGACTGCTGGGACTATTTATTCTGGGGCGCACCAAACTTGATCTAAAGCCCGCCGCCCTGATCAGCGGGTTGCTGGGCGCAGCCGTCGCGGTCCTGCTGCTCAAGGCGCAGGGCATCGCCTGGACCTGGTACGTAATGACAGCTACCGGCGTAAACATTCTGCTGGCTGTGGGCGTTAATAGGCTGCTAGGGCTGCGCAGTCAGGAATAGGGGGTGAGTGAAGTCCGGCAGCACATCATTGTAACTTATCACCATGCCCAGAGGAGAATTCCACACGCATCATCGGATAAAGTCGGTCCGCGGCATAGCCCGTGAGTTGCGTAAGGCCCCTACACTCAGCGAGGACTTACTCTGGCAAGCACTCCGGAACCGTCAGCTGCAGGGGCTGAAATTCTTGCGCCAACACCCTGTCGGTCCCAGCATCGTCGATTTCTACTGCCACGAGAAACGTCTGGCGGTGGAGATTGATGGACCGATCCATAACCAACGGGATGTGGCAGAGCGCGATCAAGCGCGGCAGGAGCTGGTCGAAGCGTATGGTATTCGTTTCTTCCGTTGCACAAGCGCGGAAGTGGAGCGGAGTTTGGAGGAGGTATTGAAGAGGATTTTGGAAGCGGCTGATGAGTAACTCGCCGTGGTTTTTCGATCACTCACCCCCTTCACTCCGTGATGCCCCCTCTCTCCTGAGAGAGGGGGACGACGCAGTCGGGGGGTGAGTGGTGGCCGCCACCGGCGTAAACATTCTGCTGGCTGTGGGCGTTAATAGCTTATTGAATCTGATACGGCAATCTTCTGATTGAAATTACGATGAAGAAAATATACTTGGCTGCTCTGGTTATAGTACCAATTCTCTGGGGGCGGCAAACCGAGTGGAGATCGTCCCGGTTGTATGAACCGCAAAGCGCCACTGTCCAGTTTGCCACCACCATTACCGGCCTGGACGTGCTGGAAAACGACGACTTCGCACCCTTGAAAGGCAAGACGGTTGCGGTGGTTACCAATCATACCGGCGTAAATCGGAAAGGCGCTCATATACTGGACCTGTTGAGCGCCGCCGATGAAGTGACCCTGAAGGCGGTCTTCGGTCCCGAGCACGGCTTTACCGGGATGGCGGCAGCTGGCGAAAAAGTCCCCGATGCAGGTGAGGAGCACACCGGTATCAAGATTTACAGTCTGTACGGTCAGACCCGCAAACCCACACCGGACATGCTGGCCGGTATCGACATTGTCCTCTTTGACATGCAGGACGTGGGCGCCCGCTACTACACCTATCCCAGCACCATGACGCTGGTGATGGACGCCTGTGCCCGGGATGGTATCCCGATCTGGGTGCTGGACCGCCCTAATCCCGTGCGTGGAGATGTGATCGATGGTCCCATACTGGATATGGACTACGCTACTTTTGTCGGCCTGCATCCGGTACCCATTCGTCATGGTATGACACTGGGCGAGTTGGCGATCATGATCAATGAACGGAACTGGCTCACTGACAACAGGCGTGCCCAACTGACGGTCGTACCCATGTTGAACTGGTACCGGACCTACTGGTGGGAGGATACTAATCTGGAATGGATGTCGCCATCACCGAATATTCCCACCACCGGGACGGCCCTGGCTTATCTGGGGACCTGCCTGTTTGAGGGCACTAACATCTCAGAAGGGCGCGGGACTCACGAACCGTTTCTCATTTGCGGAGCACCCTGGATCGAGGGCCAGGTACTGGCCCGGCAACTGAATGAATGGGGGTTGCCCGGAGTAAGCTTTGAAGCACATGCTTTTACACCGGTTGAGATCAAGGGCATGGCGAACAACCCGAAATACAGGGACCAGGCCTGTGGCGGCGTGCGGCTGCGCATCACAGATAGCGAAACCTACCAGCCCATCCATACGGCGGCAGTTATGATCCACACCATCAGGGAAAGTTATCCTCACAAATTTAGCTGGCGCGAAACCGGCATCGACCGGCTCTGGGGTTCGCGCAAATTCAGGGATTATATCGACACGGGCAGTAACATCCGGGCGCACCCTTCCACCTATTCCGATGATCGCGACGTGTTCTACGCGCAGCGTCAACCATACCTTATCTACTGATTCAGCAAATTTGGCCTAATTGCTTGCACTGCCGGTTTTGGAGCGGTAGGTTTTGTCCACTTCCGTAAGTGCCGGACGCCAGTAACAGGGGAGAGCTGCAGTATGCGAGGATCGTTGTACCTTCTATTTTTCTTCTTACTATCTTTAATCGTGCTCACAGCGCCGGTATCAGCCGCTACTATTGACCAGAGGCAGGCTAAGCAGAAGAAATACACGTTTGGCCTACTTCCCGCTCTAGACTACAGCTCCGATAAAGGGCTTGGTTATGGCATCCTGTTTCAGCTGGATGACAAGCGCAGCCCCGAGTACCAGCCCTACTATCTCTCACACCGGCTCGTGTTTCAAAGGACTACGAAAGGTATCGCCGACTACTATTATCGCCTCGACAGCAAGTACCTGCTCCCGGCCGGACTAAAAATCACCCTGGAGGTGAAATATGTAGCCAGCCTATTCGAGCCTTACCACGGACCCGGCGGCGCGCAAACTCTTTATAATGCCCATTTCGCGGACCCCGATGCCGATGCCGCGGTTTACCGGGGCAAGTACTATTATAACTATGATAAGTGCTAT
>DAOWIJ010000061.1 GCA_030640955.1 Fidelibacterota bacterium | reverse complement strand
CTCTAAAGGTCGGGGGCGAACTCGCGACCTTCCCGACGTAAAGTCGGGACGCGCTACCGGACTGCCAACTGCCACTCTTAAAAAGTCGGGGCAGGGAGATTTGAACTCCCGACCTCTTCGTCCCGAACGAAGCGCGCTACCGGGCTGCGCCATGCCCCGATCATGGTAATCAACGGTCAAAATTACAGGTTTACCGAAGCCGCTACAAGATTTACCATGGGACCTCTTCCCCATCCCAGGCCAGAAACCGCCCGGTGTCATCCATGGTCGGATTGTCTATCACATGGATGATGCTACAGGGTCAAAGAAATAACTTAAGTAACAGAAAACCGCCGATGAGCAGAACTGTGAAGATGATTACCATCAGGTTGAAGCGGCGGTCGATCAGGTCCTTGATTGACGCTCCGAACCGGTAAATCAGCATTCCCACTGCCAGAAAACGCAGTCCCCGGCCTAAAATGGAAGCCACGGTAAAGGTGGTTAGATCGAACTGGAACAGCCCGGAAGCGATGGTAAAGATCTTATAAGGTATGGGCGTCAGGGCCGCCACAAAAACGCCCCAGAAGCCGTATGTGGTGTATTGCTGGCGAATCCAGGCCATGACCTCGTGCCCGTTGTAGAAGTCCACCAGGGGCCGGCCCACCGTTTCCCAGCCGAAGTAGCCGATGGCGTACCCCAGATAGGCGCCGGTCAGCGAACCTGCCAGGCACACCAGGGCGTACCACAGCGCTTTGCGGGGCAAGCCCGCGGCCAGGGCTATGAGCAGCAGATCGGGCGGCACGGGAAAGAAGGCCGACTCGGTGAAAGCCAGCAGGAAAAGGGCGGGCACGCCGTAGGGTGTTTCGGCCCAGTGCATGACCCAGTCGTACAGACTGCGCAGGTAACGGACGGGCATTATGCGGCGTACTTCAAAATCATAGGCCCGAAGTTAAGCGCGCGATTTATCGCCCGGAACGCCAAAATAATCTACTTAACCGGCAGGTAATAAATATTGGAGGATGGAGTTTCCGATAATAGGCATATCAGGCCTGCAACTCCCCCACCGCCTGCTGCACCACCGCGGTTAGATCGTGTCCCTCTCCATTGGTTCGCTGGTTGGCGTAATGCGGCGCCTCGACCACGCTCTGGAGGTCGAACAGGTCGTCCCGGCAGCCCAGCTTTTTAGCGAAGGGGTCCAGCCGGTCCAGCAGGTCGTGCACCGCCGACCGGAGGGTCTGCTGGGAGCCTTCCTCATCGACAATAATGTCGGCGTCCAGGCCGTAGCGGGTGGCCCGCCATTTGTTCTCCCGCACGATCCACTCGCTGGGCACTTCCAGCTGCTGTCCGTTGTCGTAAAAATCGGACAGGGCATAGACCAGCGATTGCGACAGGGCCGCCAGCGATACCATGTGAGCAATGGACGGCACGGCATCAAAGGCCCTGATCTCCACCGTACCGAAGCCGGGATGGGGCCGGATATCCCACCACACTTCCCGGATGGACTCGATGGCATTGGCCCGCTGCAGGGTACGCATGAAGCGCTGGAACTCGCTGTAGTTGGTCATGCGGGGCGGCAGTCCGGCATTGGGCATGCCCTCAAAGACTTTGGTCCGGGTGGAAGCCAGGCCCGTATCCTGGCCCTCCCAGAAGGGTGAATTGGCCGACAGGCCGATGAAATGGGGTATGTAGCGCAGCAGGCCGTTGACGATAGCCACCGCCTTTTCGCCGCTCTCCACCCCGATATGGACGTGCAGGCCGCAGATCAACAGCCGCCTGACCGGGAACTGCATGCGCCCCAGGAAATCCTGGTAGCGCCGGTTGCGGGTTACGTGGGCATCGGACCAGCGGGAAAACGGGTGGGTCCCGATGGAGGCCATGGCCAGGTCCAGATCATCGGCTACCTTGGCAACCTCCCCGATTTTGGCGGTCAGGTCGGCCCGGACATCGTCGGTGTTGTTGCAGATACCGGTATTCACCTCGATCATGGACTCGAGCAGCTCGGCCTTGACGTGGATATCGTTCTCGAAGGCCGCCAAAATCCCGGGCGCGCCGCTTACCAGGTCGTGGCTGTTCCTGTCCAGCAGCCACAGTTCCGCTTCGACGCCAATCGTAGGCCCGGCGGAGGCGTGAAAATAGGTGGGCCCGTGGTGGCTCATTGGGCAGACTGGCCGTTCATTATCACAGCAAACGAATCCCGGTGGGCGCTGTGCAGCGTGGCACGGTCCAGGTCGATCAGTTCGTTTATGGTCAGCCGGTCATTTTCGGTAACCCGCCCGATAGTCGCGCAGGGCACCTGGCTGCCCATGGCTATGCGCTGCAGCGCCAGCAGGTTTTTTTCATCCAGGGTGACGATGATGGTACTCTGACTTTCACCAAACAGCAGTTCGTCATTGCGCAACCGGCGGCTCACGTGGACATCAGCGCCCAGCCCCGGATCCGCTTCCAGCATGGATTCCGCCAGGCAGACGGCCAGTCCGCCGTCAGAAATATCATGGGCGGAATTGATAATGCCGCTGCGGATGGCCTCGAGGCACACATCCTGTACATTAATCTCGGTCTCAAGGTCCAGTGCCGGTGGCGGACCAATCACCTTGCCATATTGCATTTCCAGGTATTCGCTGCCGCCAATCTCTCCGTTGATGGAGCCCAGCGCCACGATAAAATCGTTCGCCTTCTTGAAACCCGGTGTGGTGATATGACGCTGATCGTCGACCAGCCCCAGCATGCCGATAACCGGTGTGGGATAGATGGCTCCCTCGGCATTTTCGTTGTAGAAGCTTACGTTGCCGCCAGTAACCGGCGTATTCAAAGCACGACAGGCCGCACCCATGCCGGCGACAGCTTCACGGAACTGATAGAAGATTCCAGGATCATTGGGATTGCCGAAGTTGAGGCAGTTCGTAATGGCCAGCGGCCGGCCCCCGGAGCAGACCACGTTGCGGGCCGCTTCGGCCACGGCCGTCATGCCACCGTTATAAGGGTTGAGATAAACATAACGTCCGTTGCCATCAGTCGTCAGCGCCAACGCCTTAGCGGTGCCCTTCACGCGAATCACCGCGCTGTCAGCACCGGGGCCAACGACAGTATTGGTCCTGATGGTACTGTCGTATTGTTCGAACACATAACCTTTGTGGGCGGTATTGGGACGGGCCAGCAGTCGCAGCAGCACCTGGCTATAGTCAGCCGGTTCGGGCAGACTGCCCAGGTCCAACTTTTCCGCCTGTTCAAGATAAGCCGGTTTCACCGCCGCCAGCTCGTACTGGGGGGCGCCGCCACCCAGAACCAGATCATTACACGGCACATCCGCAACGGTATGACCTGCACTGAGCACCTCCAACCTGCCGGTACCTGTTACTACTCCAATTTGGGTGCACATAAGCTCCCAGCGCTCGGCAACGGCCAGTAGTTCCTCATCAAAACCGGCCTTGATCACCACCAGCATGCGCTCCTGTGACTCGGATAGCATGATCTCGTACGGTATCATTCCAGCTTCCCGCAACGGCACGGCATCGATGTCCAGGCGCATACCGCACTCTCCCTTGGCCGCCATTTCCGACGAACTGCAGGTTATTCCGGCGGCGCCCATGTCCTGCATGCCCACCAGGAACGAGCGCTTGGCCAGTTCGAGAGTGGCTTCCAGAAGCAGCTTTTCCGTGAAGGGGTCCCCCACCTGTACGTTGCTTTTCCGGGACTCGGACTCAGCCGATAGTTCTTCACTGGCGAAGGTGGCCCCGTGAATTCCATCCCGCCCGGTCTTGCTGCCCAGCAGGTAAACCGGATTGCCCGCCCCGGACGCCACCGCACTGGCGGTCTGATCGTGCTTTACGATACCGACCGCCATGGCATTTACAAGCGGATTGCCCCGGTAGGCCTGGGAGATAACCACTTCACCGCCCACGGTCGGGATGCCCAGGCAGTTACCATAGTCTCCGATGCCTTTCACCACCTGATCCAACAGGTAGCGGTTGTGGGAATCGTCAAGTGACCCGAAGCGCAGCGAGTTCAGAGACGCAACGGGACGGGCCCCCATAGTGAATATATCACGCATGATCCCGCCGACACCTGTAGCCGCTCCCTGGTATGGCTCCACCGCTGAAGGGTGATTATGGCTCTCGATTTTGAAGGCCACGGCCAGGCCATCGCCAATATCCACCAGGCCGGCGTTCTCCTCCCCCGCGTCAACCAGCAGACTGCCACCGGAGCGCGGCAGGGTTTTCAGGGCTTTGATCGAGCTCTTATAGGAGCAGTGTTCGCTCCACATGACAGAGTAAATACCCAGTTCAGTGAAGGTTGGGGTGCGGCCCAATATATCCAGGATCCAACCGTACTCATCTCTCGATAACCCATGCTCTAAAGCCAGGGCTTCATTAACGGCAGGTTCCTGCATGGTCTTGGCGGTGTTCAATATCAACTCCTGTTAAGTACGAAGCGAGGGATCAAGAGACGCTGCATTGCTTATGGCGGCATCATCTGGCACAGAGGACCACCGGAATAAGAAAATCCCCGCCGTCAGATTGTAATGCAGGGATCATCAGGTTACAATAAGGATTTATTCACTGTCGGAACGGCGGGATTTGAACCCGCGACCCCTTGACCCCCAGTCAAGTGCGCTACCGGGCTGCGCCACGTTCCGGATAATGCTAAAATTTACGCTGTCATGGCGAGACCCACAACCGCCGTTTAGCGCTCCTTACGGATAATCTCGATCAGGTCTGCAACCGCCTCCTGGACATCCAGAAGGGCTTTTCGCGCTAAGTCCTTTTCGATAATAATTTCGGCCGGGACAGTACCCTTCGGCCCTCCTGAACCGGCTTTGCGGTCAGTGCCCTGGTTATTCTTAAAATGTTGCCGGGCACCCTCGATGGTGAATTTCTCATCGTAAAGCAGACGCTTTATTTCCAGTATTTTGGATATATCCTTTTCAGTGTAGATTCGATTTCCGGCACGGTTCTTCGCAGGGGCGAGTATTGGGAATTCACCCTCCCAATAACGCAGCACGTACGGCTTCAGCTGGGTTATCTCGCTGACTTCACCTATCGAATAGTAAAGTTTTTTAACCTCTGTGGCCAGAATCTCACCCTTTCCCGCAACCGATTTAAAGCTCTACTTTAGTCTAAGTAGAGAATACGCATAAAACAAGGACTATTTATTACAATCGTAACAATAGGCACAAGCAGCTGCCAGGGGCAATAATCCTCATACGACTTGGACCATTCGGAGGTGTTGGGCGGCGGTTGCCGGTGACGCGCTTAGCCCAAGGCCGTAGCGGGATCGGTATAGGGCAGGTCGAATGCTTCAGCAACACCGGCGTGAGTTACGTGACCCTGATATACATTCAATCCTTTTAAAAGGCACTCGTCCTCCAGCATGGCCTTGCGTGCACCCAGATTTGCCAACTGATCGACGTACGGGAAGGTCGAATTGGTCAGGGCCCGGGTTGAAGTGTTCGGTACTGCGCCGGGCATGTTGGCCACACAATAATGGATCACCCCATCAACCACAAAGGTCGGGTCCTCATGGGTTGTCGGATGGCATGTTTCAACGCAACCGCCTTGATCCACGGCAACATCGACAATCACCGATCCAGGGAGCATGATAGCCAGCATGTCACGGGTCACCAGTTTGGGCGCTTTGGCGCCCACCACGAGTACGGCGCCCACCAGCAGATCGGTGCGAGCCAGCATATCGCGGATGGTTCCGGGATTGGAATGGAGCGTAGTTACGTTGCTGGCCATGATATCGTCAAGATAGCGCAGCCGGTCAATATCGACGTCCAGAATAAATACATTGGCGCCCATACCGGCGGCCATCTTGGCGGAATTGGTTCCCACGATCCCGCCACCGATCACCGTCACAGTGGCTGGTTCCACGCCGGGAACACCGCCCAGGAGAACACCGCGTCCGCCGTTGCTTTTCTCAAGCATCCGGGCCCCTTCCTGGATAGCCATGCGGCCGGCCACCTCGGACATGGGCGTCAACAGGGGCAGTTCTCCGTTGGGCAGCTGGACGGTTTCATACGCGATGGCCGTGGCGCCCGTATCCCGGAAGCCCTCGGTGAGTGATCGCGATGCGGCGAAATGAAAATAGGTGAATATCACCTGTCCCTCGCGGATCATGGCCAACTCCACCGGTTGGGGCTCCTTTACCTTTACGATCATATCCGCCCGGCTGAATATCTCAGCTGGTGTTGAGATAATTTGAGCACCTGCCGTCATATAATCGTCATCAGTAAAGCCACATCCCAGGCCACCGTCATGTTCCACCAGAACGTCATGGCCATGGGAAGTGAGTTTTTCAACACCGGATGGCATGATTGCAATCCGGCTCTCCTGGGGTTTTATTTCCTTGGGCGCGCCAACTATCATCAGTCTACCCTTCCATATTAATATCTATAATAATTGCACTTATGCGGCGATTACTAGCGTCTCTTGCCGCGGTTACCGCCTCCAAATCGTCCGCTGGAGCGTCCCGGACTGGGGCGTCTTTCTCTGGGTGGCGGCTCGACATAGCCCTCGGGTTTCTCGAGAAGAGCTTTGCGACTGAAGTCCAGGCGACCCATGTCATCGATTTTGATGAGCTTCACTTCAACTTTGTCGCCCATATTCAAAACGTCCTCAACCCGCTTCACATGGTCATAGGATAGCTGCGAAATGTGAACCAGGCCTTCTTTGCCCGGCGCGATGGCGACGAAAGCGCCAAAGTCAACAATGCGCACCACCGTGGCAGTGAAGTCTTCGCCAACGGTCGGCACGGAGGTAATCAGTCTCACCATCCGTTCCGCGCCTTCAATGTCATCCACCCCGGTACCACTGATGACAACCACACCATCGTCATCCACATCGATGTTGCAACCGGTATCGCGGGTAATAGCCTTGATTACACGCCCACCAGGTCCGATCAGCTCGCCGATCTTTTCAGTGCTGATGGTCAGATGCCTGATCCGGGGAGCGTGGACGCTCAATTCAGCCCTCGGGCGGTCGAGCGCCTTGAGCATTTCGTCCAGGATATGGATGCGGCCCACCCTGGCCTGTTCAAGGGCCTGTTCCATTATTTCAACGGAAATGCCTTCGGTCTTTAAGTCCATCTGAATGGCGTTGATGCCGTCCTTGGTCCCCGCAACCTTGAAGTCCATATCACCCAGATGATCTTCCGTACCTAAGATATCAGACAGAACCACGTGGCGGTCGCCTTCAATGACGAGTCCCATGGCGATACCGGCCACCGGACTGAGGATAGGCGCACCGGCATCCATCAGGGCCATGCAGGAAGCACACACGGTAGCCATGGAAGAGCTGCCGTTGGACTCCAGAATTTCCGATACCAGCCGGACGGTATAGGGAAAGTCTTCAAAGGCCGGCAGCACTTTTGTGACCGTGCGTTCCGCCAGGTTGCCATGGCCGATCTCGCGTCGGCTGGTGCCCATCATGCGTCGCACTTCACCCACTGAAAAGGGCGGAAAATTATAGTGCAGCATGACATTCTTGTAATAGGTACCATGGATATCGTCGATCATCTGCTCGTCACGCTTTGTGCCCAGCGTGACTACCGCCAAGGCCTGAGTCTCGCCCCGTGTAAAAACAGCTGAACCGTGAGCTCTTGGGAGTACCTGGGTGTCCACGGTGATGGGACGAATCTCGTCGGACTTGCGGCCGTCCGCCCGCACTCCGTTCAGCGTCTTCTCACGGAGGTCGACCCTGATCAGATCATCAATAACATTGGCGATATCCTTTTCCTGCTCGGGGAATTCCTCCGCCAGCTGTTCCTGACCCTCGGCGATGAAATCGTCGATATCACCATAGCGCCCCGCTTTATCCTTGGGTTTGTTGAGGTCATCCAACCTTTTCTTCACCAGGGGCGCTACTTTCTTGCTCAACTTGGCATCAATTTCAGGTACATCGAAGGCCCGTTTCTGCCGTCCCACCTCTTTAATCAGTTCTTCCTGAAGTTCGATTATATCGCTGATGACTTCCTGGGCGTATTGCAGGGCGGTTATAAGTTCCTCCTCAGAAATCTGATGGGACTCCCCTTCCACCATCACAATGGAGTCTTTCTTGCCGACAACGACGATATCCATCGAGCTGGCATCGAGCCCTTCCGCCGATGGATTTATCACCAGCTTGCCGTCAACTTTACCTATGCGAACAGCAGCGATGGGGCCATTCCACGGGATATCGGAGATGCTCAGCGCTGCCGATGTCCCAATAACGGCCATAACGTCAGGGCTGTTATCGGGGTCTGCCGAGAGCACGTTGACGATTATCTGCGTCTCGTTCCTGAAGCCTTCAGAGAACAGGGGCCTGATCGGACGATCAATCAGTCGGCAACCGAGAACTTCTTTTTCGGTTGGGCGTCCTTCGCGCTTGAAAAAACCGCCGGGGATTCGGCCCGCGGCATAAGTTTTCTCGCGATATTCTACAGTTAAGGGGAAAAACCCCATA
This sequence comes from Fidelibacterota bacterium, assembly GCA_030640955.1. Classification (GTDB taxonomy): domain Bacteria; phylum Fidelibacterota; class Marinisomatia; order SCGC-AAA003-L08; family TS1B11; genus DAOWIJ01. Next base: position 3,692 of record DAOWIJ010000061.1, on the reverse strand, counting down.
TCGGCTTTAGCCTGCCTGGCCGCCACAGCTGATACCAGTACAACGGTATCGCCATAGCGGACAACAACAGAGCCGTCGGCCTGTTTGGCCAACTTGCCCGTCTCAATACTCAGATTGCGACCGGCTATATCAAGTTCCATGTTTATCATGTTCTTCCTATTCGTTCTTTTATGCTTAATCCAGTACCACTTTGTTTCCCAACTTACCTGCGTAATTCAAGTTCATTGATCAATGCTGTGTAGCCCTCGGGATTGGTCCTCTTAAGATAAGTCAGCAGCTTACGCCGCTTGCTCACCATCCGGATCAGGCCCCGTCGGCCGTGGTTATCCTTTTTATGCGTTTTAAAATGCTCAGTCAGATCGCGTATCTGCTGAGTTAAGAGGGCGACCTGGACGGCCGGCGAACCGGTGTCCTTGGCGTCCTCGCCAAATTTGTTGATAAGCTCCTGTTTTTTTTCACTAGACAGTGTCATCTACTGCTGCTCCTTCCATATACTTGCTGATCCAGCTAACCGCTTCGCTTTTATCCTGTTCGATCCGTGCTATCAATTCCTGCTCGCTATTGAACTTCCGCTCATCCCGCATTCTATGATGGAATTGCAGCTGGATTTTACGATTATATAAATCAGTATCGGGAAATTCCAAAAAGTGCACTTCAATAGTCTGCTGCATTTCATTAAAGGTTGGCCTGATCCCCACGTTGCAGATGCCGAATACACGCTTACCCTCAATTTGGCTGGAGACCAGGTACACGCCAAATTTCGGTACCAATTGACGAGGTTCGGCGGGCGCCAGATTCGCCGTGGGATAGCCCAACTGCTTACCCCTGTCGGCGCCTGTCACGACGGTGCCACCAATTTCATAGGGCCAGCCAAGTTGCTGATTTGCCTCATGGCAACGGCCGCTGTGTAACAGTTCCCTGATGTTGCTGCTGCTTACGGCTGCGCCATTCAGGGCAATGCCCTCGATAATGTCTACGCCGTAATTAAACCTGCTGGACAGCTCTGTAAGAAATGCGCCATCACCCAGGCGATCCCTGCCAAAATGATGATCATAGCCGATAATAATATGCCCGGGATGGAAATTGCGCAGCACAACCGATTCCAGAAAATCGCGGGCCGCCAGTTGCCGTAATTCCTCGGTAAAATTCAACACCAGCACCAGGTCTACCCCATATTGCTCCATCAGGGCCAATTTCCTGTCCAGGGTAACAATCATCTCCTTGCCTGACACGGCAGGTGGGTTGATGACGTAGCTGGGGTGGGGATCAAAAGTAATGACTATGGCGGGTTTCGACCGTTTCCTGGCATTCTGAACCGTGCGCCGGATCACCGCCTGGTGTCCCACGTGCAAGCCATCGAAGTTGCCGATAGTCAGCGCCGAATCCGCAATAGGCGACAGCTGATCTACGCTTCGATAAACTTCCATGACTCCAACTGATCCATCCGGATGGCTTGATCGCCACCGTACGGTCCCACCCTTGTTCTGGTCAGGGCCAACAGGTGGCCCACCGTACCCAGTGCCGCCGCCAGGTCAGCCGCCAGCGATCTGATGTAGGTTCCCTTGCCGCAGACGACCCGGATATCCAGACGGTCCGGCTCTTGCCACCCGGTTAATTCCAGATCGTAAATCCGGACCTCCCGGGCTTGGCGCTGAACGGTGATCCCCTGCCTGGCCAATTGATAGAGGCGCTTGCCGTTCACCTTCAGGGCTGAATACATAGGCGGTACTTGTAAGATAACGCCAATAAACCGGCTGAGTGCGCCCTGCAGGGTCTCCAGTGTCAGGCCGGGGACATCCTGCTCATCGATGACCTCACCCTCGGGGTCCAGCGTGTCGGTGGTTACCCCCAGTTTAATCTGGGCCTGATACTCCTTTTCCAGTTCCATCAGTGTGGCAACCCGCTTGGTGGCCAGGCCAAAACAAACGACGAGGACCCCTTCGGCGAAAGGATCCAGAGAGCCGGCATGCCCTACTTTACGGATGCCTGTAAATCCCCGCAATTTCTTAACAACATCGAAGGATGTCCAACCGGGCGGTTTCCAGAACGGCTGTATGATATCCACCCTATTCGCCACTGTGATCCCTGACTTTGTCATCCTCCAGGATAGCGTTGATCCTGGCAGATTGCTCCAAGGAGTTATCGTGGTAAAACCGAAGCTGGGGCATAAATTTCAGCTGCAATTCAGAAGCCATATGGAAGCGGATTTCTTTTCGGCGGCGGATCAAATCCCGCAAAACTTCTTCGGGTCCAACTTCGGGGTTCAGTATGCTCAGATAGACATTGGCGTTGCGCAGATCAGGACTCATGATTACATCGGTAACCGTGATCAGGTCAGCGGTGGAAATTCTAATTTCTGTAAGGAATACATCGCTGAGAATGCGCTGGATTTCCTCAGCAACCCGCACCGCGCGGGCGACTGGATAATTTCGTCCGTCAGGCAAGGGTGCGCTTAACTTCCTTGGTTTCGTAGATCTCGATCGAATCGCCTTCCAGAAAATCGGTGAAGCCCTGAACACCTATCCCGCACTCAAACCCCTCCTGGACCTCTTTAACATCATCCTTGAAGCGCTTCAATGATGTAACGTCGCCTTCGTGCAGCAATTCCCCATCGCGTTTGACCCGCAGATAGGCATTCCGGACCGCTTTGCCTTCCTTCAGGTAGCAACCGGCTATAATGCCCAGCTTTGGCACCTTGAAAGTGGCTCGAACCTCTGCTACGCCTAAAGGTGTTTCCACAATCTCCGGTTCCAGCAGACCCTCCAGGGCCAGCTTGATCTCATTGACCACGTTATAAATCACATCATAGGACCTGATCTCCACGTTCTCACGCTTGACCAATTCCTTGGCCCCACCGGACGGTTTTACCCGGAAGGCCAGCACTACAGCGCCTGAAGCTTTTGCCAGGAGAATATCATTTTCACTCACATTGCCTACGCCGTAGTGAATAATATTGACTTTTACCTCATCAGACCCTTGGTCAGCAAGCGAGTCACGCAATGCTTCGAGCGAACCATCCACATCGGCCTTCAGCAATATGGGCAGCTGCTTGGTTTCGCCTTCGCGGATCTGTTTTGAAATCTCGTCCAGGGTTTGAACGCTTTTCTGACGATAATCCAGTTCCCGCTTAACCCTGATGCGCTCTTCACTGATGCGGCGGGCCTCCCGCTCCTCCTCAAACACAATGAATCGGTCACCAGCCTGAGGCACGGTATCGAAGCCCTGGATCAACACCGGATCGGCCGGATACCCAACCGACATCTGCCCACCACGCTCGTTCTGCATGGCACGCACACGCCCAACGCTGCTGCCGCACAGGAATATATTGCCCTTTTTTAGCGAACCCTTCTGAATGAGTACGGTTGCCACGGCGCCCAGGCCTTTATCCAGACGAGCTTCGATAACCGTACCCAGGGCCGGGCAGTCTTTAATAGCCGTCAGGTCGAGCATCTCAGCTTCCAGAAGAATTTTTTCCAGGATGGTTTCCACCCCTGCGCCGGTCTTGGCGGAAAGCTCAGCGCTCTGCACCTTGCCGCCCCAGTCCTCTACCAGGACACCATGCTCAGCCAACTCACGCTTGACCCGTTCCGCATCAGCATTGGGTTTATCTACTTTGTTAATGGCTACTACTATATTGACACCAGCTGCCTTGGCATGGTCGATGGCTTCCAATGTCTGGGGCATGACGGCAT
>DAOWIJ010000038.1 GCA_030640955.1 Fidelibacterota bacterium | reverse complement strand
TGTGAAAAAGTTATCAACCATGGTCACCTGGATGGTATCCGGATAATAATCATCTGCAATCACAATTAGCTGCTGGGAAGCGCCGGCCAGTCCCTCGAAGAAGTAAAAGCCGTTGTGCATCTGGTCGGGATCATTGGAATACTTGTGAAACAATGATTCGTAGGTATCGGTTGTATCAATTAGGCCACCGGCGGAAGCTATTGCTCCGTTAATGGGAATGGCGCTCTCTTTGTCCTTGATGATGCCCGTTAAAATGTCAACCGTTGGCCGGGCGATATCATGGTAGTCCAGAATGGACCAGTAAAAAATATAGGCCTCCAACCGATTCCAGCTGGCGCTCATGTTGCGCTGGTTCTGCATGGGATTGGTATGGAATCCGGCCTCGCTCAACTCGGAAGGCATATTCGATTCCCGGTTGACATGATTCCGTGTCCTAGGGCAATTCGGGTCGCCATAATAGAACTGGCATTCTCCCCTGGCGCCAATACTGGGAATACGCATCCCGTTGGCCAGATTTACTACCATGATCTCACTCATGGCTTTACCGCCCGGGATGTCCCGTCGGTTTGGATCTTCTTTAGGCTCGCCATACAGCAGCAGAGCGTTATTGGCTGTCGAACCACCGGCATTACTGTGAATGGAATGAAACCAGGATGCGGGGTAGCTATTCGCCAGATCAGTCCTCTGTGATAAGGTTACCTGCTGCTGATCATTGGTACGCGACAAATAGACGGTGTCGATGTCGGTGGTGGTGAGCAGCAGGTCCCGCAGTTGGAGGCCCACACGGACGTTTTTCTCAGCCTCCGAGTAGCCATAGATGCCCATATTCTCTATCTTGCTGTGACCGGGATCGAGGAAGATATCCCAATCGTTCAAGCCTGCAACCTGGGCCGAAAGGGGGGCCATATTGAGCAGGACCAACAGGAATCCGTATCGCACGAGGCGCTTGTAATTAGCCATGATTAACGCACCTCCTGGACGAAGATGCGGCCTGAGTTCAGGTCGTCATAGGCAATGTAGCGGCCATCCGGGGACCAGGCGGGGTTCATCTCCAGGGCGTCACCGGATTCGGTCAGGTTTATCTGGCCTGTGCCGTCAATATTGATCACATAAATATCGGAGGCCAGGATTTGATGGCCGTCGTCCTCGGTGATGATAAAGGCCAGCTTATCTCCGGCAGGGTTCCAGGCCGGGCGGTTGCCGTAACCCAGATCAACCGGATTACTGCCGTTGATATCCGTTACCCACAGGTGCCCGCCCACGATCTCGAAAGCCATCCGGGCGCCATCGGGAGATACGGCCAGGTTCAGTTTGCGTCCCTCCACGGCTGGGACCACCTCGCGTTCGTCAGGTTCAGAGCCGGAGCGCACAATCTCCATGCCCCTGGAATAAACCTGTCGGTTGGCGGCCAGGAATTTGGTAGTGGCCTCAATCGGCTCCCCTATCAGGCTAAAGCGATGGGGTTGATTATGCCGGTCGATGATCTGGATGGATTGGCCCTTATCGGCCCAGAAGGCGGCGCCGGTAGGACCGGTGGCGAACTGTGTGATCTGGATTTTATCGCCGGTCAGGGCGTCGAACAGGGCCACGGCATTGTAGCGGCGGCGGTCCTCAAACCTGGATATGCTGGTAAGTATCATAGCGCCGTCCGGTGACCAGGCCATACCGTGGCCCGCGGCTGCTTCACCGGTAAGCTGCACCACTTCACCGCCGGGGAAGTCAACCACGTGGATGCCTGCGTACTGGGGGCCGGCAAAGGCGATGGCGCCTCCCGTGGGCGACCAGACCGGAGCGCTGTAGGACTCCCCTTCAGGAGTCACCGCAAAGGGTTCGCCAATGATGGTAACAGCACCCGTCTGACCATACAGGCCCGACCATAAAAGAGCCATAAATAATGCTAATCTGAATTTTATTCTCATAATATATTTGAAATAACCTCGTATTATTGCAACGCTGAAGCTACAGCGGTGAAAGGCTTATATCAATACGGTTAAACAGGCTGCCTGTATTAAGGTTGATAATCCTCGGTCTGTCGACTAATATTATATGGTATATTGACAGGTGCTAAGTATGTGGGTAAAACCTAGACGACTAAAACATATTACCATTAATCTCGTTACCACCGCCTTTCTGCTGGCCGGTTGCGGCAAGGCAGTTGATAACGACAGCTGGCTGAGCAGTCTGCCCAAACCGTGGCAGCTCTCAACCGCCGAGATCGAGCAGTTGCTCCCGGAATTTATGAGGCGCTATCCCGAACTGGATGACCGCCTCATCGCCATTGCCGGCTGGCGGGTGGGTACTCCCTATGAGATCTTCAAACTGGGTGAGGAGGTCGAACCGGACCCTGACCCCATCATCCGCCTGGATGTCTCGGATTGCACCGGCCATGTACTGACATCCCTTTCCCTGGCCCAGAGCGAAAGCTGGCAACAGGCCTGGGACAACATGATCGAAATCCATTATAAGGCTGACGATGAGGGCCGGAAAAAGCCAACCTATGCCTCGCGCTGGCATTACACCACCGACCGCATCCTCTCCAATCCCTATACCGTTGATATTACCCGTACCTTGCTGCCGGAAGACCAGTTGACGCCGGTGGCGCTGACGTTGAACCGCAAGGAGAGTGGGGAGGAGTTCCTTGATCTGTCGTGGTCGCGCCCGGTGCAGACCTGGTACATTCCCAACGAGAACATCGACCGGGACCTGCTGGCCAAACTACCCGCTATCTGCGGTGTGGGCTTTGTCAAACCGGCCTGGTTCAGTCAGGGGCTGATTATCGGCCACGAAGGGATGATCGTGCGGCGGAAAGACCTGATTCATGCATCACAGACGGCTGGAGAGACCGAGCGCGTGGACTTCCTCGATTACTATTTCAGCGGTGGCGAACCCAACTTCGGCGGCATCATGATCTACGCCTTCCGGCCGATTGAATAGCTCACTACTGCCAAATACGGAATAATGAAGCTTTGTCATCAAGGAAAGGACCTGTTATGAACCCCATGAAGTTCGCCGTTGGCTTTGGCGTGGCCGTTATCTTCCCGCTGATGGTGCACTACGGCGTGGCCACGTTCAGTCCGCCGCCGGACCGGGATGATTACCAACCGCCCCATCGCCCGGTGGCTGAGGTCAAGATGTCCGAGGAAGAGATCACCGAATGGGAAGCCCAGCGCGACGCTATTAATCAGGAGTACAAGGCTCACGCAAAAGTATTCGCCCGGCGGCTGTTCTGGGTGGCAGCCCCGATCGGCCTGGTGGTGCTGGCTCTAGGCGCGATACTCAAGATACCGGCCATCGGCACGGGACTGGTCTTCGGGGCCATCTTCACCCTGCTGGACGCCTACGGCAACTACTGGCAATACCTGCCCAACGCATTGCGGTTCGTTTCGCTGTTACTGGCATTCGCCATACTGATTGTTGTCGGCTACCGGCGCTTCGGTGCGACTGACGCGCCGCTGTCAGAATGAGGCTGGGGGGATGAGGCTGGGGGGATGAGGCTAGGGACTGGGGGAGAGCGGCAATTACTGGTCGGTTTGTGTCGATAATTATCTCGCCGGACCCCGCCAACGCCCCGCAATAACCGCCCGGCTACCCACAGGCTACCCCGGTAAGACCCACAGTATACCCACGCGATGGCCAGCAAATGGTTCGTGCCTGCCGAGGGCAGCGCTGAACCACGGCAGGGGCGTGAAAAAAAAGTGCGATTCGGTCAGAAATCGTTGTGGCCTGTCTGGCATCCACCCGGATGTGTTTTGGAAAGCGGGCTGTCCGGCTGGCGATGTCAAAGAGCGCAGGAAGCTAAGGTAAAAAGCGGCCCGGCGCTTTCGCCAAATGCGCGAGATGCGTGACAATCGCTGTTAGCCCCGCCATCGGCGGGGAAACGACAGGGGTGAGTTGCCTATCCCACGCCGTTGGTGAATTTGGGATTAGGTGGTGTTAGTTGCCTTTCTGAGCCATCAAGACCCAATCAATTGAACGATTCATAATATGTCCAAAGGCTAGATCTATTTTATCTGGCAACAAGTTAGCTAAGGCAGGCATTACTCGAACAACATCTTTATCCAAAGCACCTGATTTCTTCCACCAGCGCGGTTCCAACCCTTTTATCATATGAAGTCCTTCATCACATGTCGATCGAACTAAATCTGCCATTTTCCTTTTTCTGATATTATCGACGAATTTTTCAAAATCATCTTCTATGCTCGTTTTCTCAATGGTAAACAGACTAGCTACTTTATGAAGTAAATTATTTTTACTAGCTTGGACTAAGGCTCTTGTAATTGCGATTGAGACGTCATAATTGTGTTCGCTTTGAATTAACTCAAAGACATCTTCGTCATTTATCGCACCAAGCCTAACAAGAGCGGCTATTGCAGAAGACCTTACATTAGGGTTTTGATGTGATTTATATTTATTTAGCAAATCACAATATTTTTTACGGGGAGCGTATTTTTCTATGGCTTGCATGACGTAAGGTGCCATCTCAGTTTCCCGTGGGGATCCCACGCTTAGTATTGTATCTACTTCGATATCATGGCCAATTTTCAAAAGCCCAGCAATTGCCTCCCCAGCAACTAATGGGCTTGGTGATTCGCTTTTTGCTTTAAGGAAATTTTCATCGGGGTCTGCAACAAATCGCATTGCTGCCACCAACAATGGCAAGATAGCAGTTAGCACAGAATCGTCCTTATACTTTTCTATTATTCCAATTAATTCTTTGCAAGATAGGATTCCTACGTTTGCCAGCGTCAAAGTTGCCGTTAACACCAGATCGCTCTTTGATGCATAATTCATTAAGTCTCGGAGAGGCTCTCCAAACTTGGGATCTTCGATTCTCTGAAATATGTTGGCAATTTCGCTTTGGGACAGAGAATATCTATCATATGCCTCATCATTGATAAGGCCCATAGCTCTTATTTCCTGCTGATGGCACAGAGCATATACTACTGGTTTATAGTAGTAATCATCAATTTCTATAATTGATTTGTACTTAGCAAATGAAAATGAATCCTCTAAATACCCTGATGTAAGTATAAGATAACTGAACAGTGCTTGATCAATTTGAATATTCCTCTCTTCCCAGATCGTTTTATATAAGCTATCGTGATACTTAGCTATGCACTTATGTAGCTTGAATCGCCAGGATTTTAGCTGTTCCAGGAATTTTATCTCTAATCCTTCACCTTCCATCAAGGTGTTCATTATCACCCCCATGGATAAATTTTCAGAATCATTATTGCTGCAATAAGACATTGCAAAATCATAGTATTCTATGAGTGATGACAAGTGCCGCCCTCTATATATACCCTCCATTATCCATTTTGCCAGATCTTTGCTATTGCACTTTTTTAATAATCCCCAGCACGGAACAGAAATATCCATAAAGAAAGGATTGTCAGTGTTATTATCCCGAAATGATAAGATCGACCATAAGATTAATCGGAATTCTTCTTCATCCATATATTCACTTAATTCATCGCAGTACTCATAAAGCGCCGAAAGTTGATCTTTATTTAATATGTTTTCCCCTGTCTCGTCGATATCGGTCAACCCGGAAATAAAATATTGCCGTAGCCGAAATTTTCTCGATCTCGTAGCAACACGTGGATTAGACGGATAAATGGCATGAAGTAAATCGTCAAATCCTTTTTCATAGTTCTTGTCAAAATCTGCGTATTTCTTCTCTAACAGAAGAGGAGGAATTTTACAATCTTCTAATTTTACAGGAAGGATAACAGTTCCTTTATCATTGATTTCTTTCATCAATCCAGCATTTAATTCTTTCTTCACCCATTTCGAACGAATAGAATGTTTTGATAGAAATACTGCTATATAATCATTTTTTGAAATACCATCTGAAATTTTATCTATAAGCGAGTCACCTACTTTTATTTCCCACTTGTCATACCAGACATCAATATTTAGCCTCTCCAGATCACTCGCAACCCTATCAATGATGCTTTTGTCAGCACTTGAGTGACAAAGAAATACTTTGCTTCTATGCATAGTTAAATCCTATAAGTAATGCGATATTAGATTTAGCGCTTTCATTGGTAGATATTCACTGGCTACTTCATCTTGCCCAGTAGGTTCTGAAAGTCTTTTGGGCATCCGAGATAAAAAACTACAAGATACATGCTGCAATTCCAAGGTTTAATTCATGCCTCCTCAAAAGCAGATGGCCTCCCGGAGTGAACGGGGTGAGTTTCTAGAGACACAACCAGGACATCCATAGAAATAAGCCCGCGGTTTCCAGCTACCAATTTGCTTCCATTCTCACGCCACAAAGCCTATCTTTAAACCGCTTACCCTGGAGGCTGATATGACTATTCCCGTTCCGCGCCCGGCAATTTGTTTCGCACTTGCAATATTAATGATCGGCCTCGCCAACGGCCATGCCGGCAACGACAGAATGCGCGTCGGCATTGTGGAGTTCCGGGAAGAGAACGATATCGGTCTGGAAAACGCCGGCCGCATCGTGGGGGAGTGGGTGGCGTCCGAGGTGGTGCGGGTGGGCCGCTTCGACGTATCCGAGCGGCTCTCCCTGGAAGCGGTGCTGCTGGAGCAGGACCTGGGTCTGACCGGCGTGCTGGATGATGCCACCGAACCCGTATAGAGCCACAAAATCCCCCTCTTTCTAGATGTTATTTTAGATGCTGGTGAGAGAGGGGGACGACGAAGTCGGGGGGTGAGTTGCGCTGGGCGGATCGCCATCCTTCGACTCCGCTCAGGACAGGCTCCCGGCAGCTGCCGGACTCGCGATAACAAGCGAGTACGGACACGGCGCGTGCCAAGCATCCCGACTTCAATGTCGGGGCCGTGTCCCAACGCGGAGGCCGTTGACAGCAGGCCAAGAACGCGGCCCTCTACTACTGCCACTGCTACTGCTTCTGCCATGGATGGCGGGGTCCCATCCAATATCCAATATCTAGTATCAAGTATCGAGTATCCAGTATCGAGTTACTAGCCCCAAGCCCCAAGTCTCCAGCCTCTAGTCTCTAGCCCGCCGCTTCGAGTGCTGAATATGGCAGGGTATTTGCAAATAAATACTATGAACGCTCTTTTACAACGGTTCTTTTTGGGAGCTACAAAAAATGTGGAATTGCTTGCCTATGCTTCCTGCGAATGGCATTCAGCCAATAACGGTGAAGTAATCAATATCCCACCCCTTAATCTTCCATATCCAACCAAGGTGCGGGCATAGGTAAGCAGTATTTTATTGAGATGAACAATGCCGTCCGGTAGGAGCAGCTACCGGGCGGCTTTTTTCCCCTTGAGCACATTCTACAATAGATTGAAGTGTGTACCTGATTCAATTTACAAACGGAAATCAAAGAGCTACCCATAAGGTGCTTTTGTTAAAGTAACTTCAAGTATTCAACCCGATATTAGCGATAAATACTGAGGTCTTGGTCTATGAAGCACTATGGTGTCCTGATCCTATCTGTATTGCTCCTGTTTGGCGGCGCCAAGGCCGGCTATCTTCCGGGTATCCAAACCGCTATGGTGGTTAATCGTGCGCCGGACCATATCCAACCGTTGCCTGGGATTATCATTGTCAAATTGCGTACAACAGCCCATGCCAAACTAAAAAAAATGCCTGCCCGAACGGATGCTTTTGGCCTCCCCGAGGTTGATAGAGTACTGGCTAATCTCGAAAAAACCGCCTTAAAACGGACCTTTCCCGCCCAACGCAAACCGGCCGCTCCCGGCATGACGGATCTCAGCCGGATTTATACCATCGAGTTCCCGGTCACTGAAGATGCCGATCAGCTTGTCAGGGAGTTGCGCTCACAGGCCGGGATTGAATATGCCGTCAGGCTGTACCCGGCCTACACCAGTGTGACACCCAACGATTTCCT
>DAOWIJ010000155.1 GCA_030640955.1 Fidelibacterota bacterium | reverse complement strand
GGGATAAACTTCTCGTCTCTTCACACGTGCCGAAGGCGGGACTCCCCGCCGATGGCGGGATAAACTTCTCGTCTCTTCACACGTGCCGAAGGCGGGACTCGAACCCGCACAGGATTGCTCCCACTGCCCCCTCAAGACAGCGTGTCTACCAGTTCCACCACTTCGGCTACACATAAAAAAGTGTGCTACTCATCAGTACCGGAAGATTCATCCCCTGACACCGGTAATTCAACCGGGCTTGACGTGGCTGGCAGTTCCATCTCGCTCACCGGCTGCAAAGGAGCAGTCTCCCGCTCAATCGCACGCTGACGAACCACGCTATCATCACTAACGGTAGCCGGTCGGCCTGCCAGAGATATTAGGATCGCCAGGATCATAAATGCGGCCGCCAGGCCGGTTGTAAGCCGGGTCATCAGCTTATCTGCTCCCTGTCCACCGAACATGGCCGTAGAAACTCCACCTCCCAGGCTGCCTGCCAGGCCACCGCCCTTGCCCGACTGCAGGAGGATTACAATAACTAAAAATACCGATACTACAACATGCAGAAAAATCAGAAATCCGTAAATCAATTGGTCACCTGTACCTCATTTTGCGCAATCTCCGCGATTGAGCAGTATTCGTTAACGTCCAGACTGGCTCCACCTATTAAAAAGCCATCGATCCCTGGCGTACTTATCAACTCAGCAGCATTCGCCGATTTGACACTGCCGCCGTACAGTATTTTTACATCCGCATCAGCCAGACCGGGAAAGCGTTGATTGAGGATAGCGCGCACCTGCCCATGAGCATCCCCTGCCTGTTGTGGTGAGGCTACGACGCCGGTCCCGATGGCCCATACAGGCTCATAGGCGATGACCAGACGTTCTGCCGGATATTCATCAAGCCCCTCTAAACCATCCCTCAACTGCTGCTGCAATACTCCCTGCGTCCGATGTGCCTCTCGGTCCTCAAGCCGCTCACCGATACACATGATGACGTTTAATCCAGCCTGCAAGGCGGCCGCAACTTTCTGGCGGATAAAGTCATCGCTCTCGCCGAAAACATGCCTGCGTTCGGAGTGGCCGATTATCACCCAGGTACAGCCGCTGGCCTGGAGCATGCTTGCGGAGGTTTCTCCGGTAAAGGCTCCCTCTTCAGCAAAGTGCATGTTCTGGCCGGCCATTTCAATCGGTGTGTCTTTGAGCACCTCAGCCAGATGGAAAATAGCCGTAGCAGAGGGCGCTAAAATAAACTTAACGCCCTTTAAATTCAAGGCCTTTGTCGCGAGTTGGCGGGCAAACTGATACCCTTCCTGCGGCGTCTTGTACATCTTCCAATTGGCTGCGATTACGGGTTTGGAGTCAATCATGACAGGGCCTCCAATGCAGGTAGGGATTGGCCGCCCAGCAGTTCCAGTGAGGCCCCACCACCAGTGCTGATATGGGTAAAGTGTTTCGGATCCGACAGACTGTCAATGGCCGCTGCTGAATCACCGCCGCCAATGACAGAGACAGCGCCAGCGTTGGTGGCTTCAATGATACTGGCGATGACTATTTCCGTACCGGTCTGGAAAGGCGCATATTCGAAAACACCCATGGGACCATTCCACAAGATCGTCTTGGCGCCCATTATGGCCGAACCGAACAAGGCACAGCTTTCGGGCCCCAGGTCAACGCCGATTTCGTCCTGATCCAGTTCACTGACCGGTGTCACCGGCCAGGCAGCACTGGGGGATATGTTATCCGCCGCCACCACATCAGTGGGCAGCAGCAGTTCAACTCCTTTATCGGCTGCCAGCCTGATCACGGCGCCGGCTTCCTCGAGAAGAGCGTCATCCACCAGGGATTTCCCCACATCTTTACCTTGTGCCTTAAGAAAGGTGAAGGCCATCCCCCCGCCAATCAACATGCGATCGGCCTTTTCCAGGAGATTGCGGATCAATTCGAGTTTACCTGAGACTTTGGCGCCGCCCAGGATAACGACCATCGGTTTTGCGGGATGACCCATTTTTTCATGCAGGAATTGCACTTCCTTCGCCATCAACAGGCCTATGCCGGCTTCCTTAAAATGGGCAGCCACTCCCACATTGCTGGCGTGGGCCCGATGGGCCGTACCAAATGCGTCATTTACGTAAACCGTTCCATGCTTCGCCAGATAGGCCGCGAAATCAGGATCATTGGACTCCTCGCCCGGATGGAACCTCAAATTTTCCAACAGGTGTACCTGGCCGGCTTGCAAAGTTCTGCTTACCTCCAGTGCCTTATCCGAACAGCAATCCCTGGAAAAGACAATCTCCTTGCCCAGGAGGTTACGCAGCTCTTCGGCAACGGGCAGGAGCGAATATTCCTCAACCACTTTGCCCTTAGGCCGTCCCAGGTGGGACATCAGTATCACCGCAGCTCCCTGATCGAGGCAGTACCTGATGGTAGCTAATGACGCCCGGATGCGGAAATTATCATCAACGATACCTTCATCCAGGGGTACATTGTAGTCCACCCTGATGAGCGCTCGTTCGCCCGTCAACTTCAATTGATCGATAGTCTTCATTTTGCCCCAATTTAAAGCTGGTAAAGTTACCCCTCTTTCAGTGGTGTTGCCACGGTAAAGACGGCTACCTTGCCATACCCCCCGTCCTTCAGGCACCTGGCGCATGCGGAGGCTGTGGCGCCGGTGGTCAGAACATCATCGATCAGCAGCACGTTCTCGCCCTGGCCCTGGTGGATCAACCTGAAGCTGCCGGCGACATTTCGTTGCCGCTCCTCAATCGAAAGTCCCGTCTGACTTCTTGTCCAGCGGCGACGTGTGATAATCCTTTGTTCCAGGGGCAGCCCGGTTCGGCTCCGCAGCGCTTTCGCCAGCAGCAACGCCTGATTAAAACCCCGGTCTCTTTTGCGAACGGGATGCAGAGGCACAGGAGTCAGCAGCTGGTAATCGCCAAAATTATTGCGGGATGCCACTATGTCGTAGGCAATCTGGCCCAACTGGGCGGCAACGCGTCTATTCCGGCCATATTTCATGAGGTGGATACAGTGCCGCAGTTGTTCATCAAACCAGAAGGCGCTCCAGGCTTCGTCCAACTCGGCGCCAGCTGAGGTTCGGGCCGACCACTCCCCTAAACCGGAAGGTGATAGCCTGGAGAGACACTCCCGGCAGATTACGTCTTTCCGATCCGGTTCTTCACCACAAATTGGACAAACAGGCGGGAATATCAGGTTCAGGGGATTTAACCAGCGTATGGCAGGACCCCCTGACGGCATTTTAAAACGCTACCTGGCTGGCAGCTCCAATCAACGGGGCACGATCACCTAATTGGGAACGACAAACCTTCAGGTTCGCCCTCGGCAACGTAAATATATGCTCGTTCAAAGTGTCCATCATGGCGGGAGCAAAATGATCCCAGGCGCCTGCCATTGCGCCACCTATTACTATGATGTGGGGATCCAACATGTTGACGGCATGACTTAGCGCCAGGCCTAAAATCCCGCCATAAAGCTGCCACGCTTTTTTTGCAGTCGCATCACCTTGCGAGGCCAGATCATGAACGTTTTTTGGAGAATCGGCTTGCCCTCCCAGCTTATGGAATGTATTCAGTAAGCCCTGGATAGAGATGCGATCCTCCCAGGTCTGGCCATCTTCACCGATCAGGGCCAGTCCGTACTCAGCGGCGGTGCCCGTCGCGCCTTGATAAACCTTGCCATCAAGAACGATACCCCAACCCATTCCGGTGCCAAGTGTTATACCGATTACATAGGGGTAGCCCTGACCGGCGCCTCTACTGGCTTCACCCAGGGCAAATACGTTGGCGTCATTGTCCATCCAGATTGGAACACCGGCGGCCTCGGCGATTTTATCGCGCAAATGGTAACCATTCAGTTTGCAAAGGTTTGGTGTTTCCAGGATTATGCCATTGGCCACGTCCAGTGGACCGGGACATCCGATCCCGATACCGGCCAACTTATCCCGTGATACTCCCAATTGCCCCATACCATCGTCGATGACTTCCAATAGCCCCTCAAGGAGTTCTTCGCCATTCTCAAGTGTGGCTGTTTCTATCGGTCGGCAACGCAGTAATAAATCCAGATTGGGATCAAACAACCCGGTATTGATGGAACTGCCGCCGATATCAAGGCCAACGGCAATTTTATCTATGGGCTTGGTCGGTTGCACTTTACTCAACTGTGGGAGTCAATCTTTGGCAGCATTAATTACTTAAAGATGTATCCGGTGGTGATTCTTCTGTCTGGGTAGTATCGATGACGGATTGCAGGGTATCGGGCACTGTCCGGGCGCCTGGGCCGCCAGTCGTATCAGCGGGCGATTCGATTAATAATTCAATTTTATCGTTTACATCCGGCGCGGTTGTATCTGCGCGGGCAGTATCAATAACCACCGAATCGATGAGCGCCTCAGCAGTATCGATAGCGACGGTAATATCCTGCTCCCCCGCCGTATCTGGCTCAGCTGTTCCTGCTGCTATTATGCCCCTGGCATACCATGGCAATAACTGGCGCCAATTGGGACGGGCCCGTCCTCCGGGCAAGGTTGAATGAACCCGATAATAGGCGCCATGTCCGTTTTTATCAAGCAAGACCATTTTGCCTGAATCCGGTTGCTCATGGTAGGTCCAGATCTGGTACTCCCGGTGGTCACCGGTCGCCGGGTAAATTTCTATCTGCTCCGGATAGCCATACTGCCATAGGCTGGCCCCGACAGCGCTCAGGCGGCCCGACCTCTTCCAGCCCTCATCAAACCCGGTGACTTGCGGCCACCGGCGCAGCATTTTGTCAGTTAATTCCGCCGTATCAGCATGGGTATACCCGGGCAGATTGTGCAGCGCCGCTTTCACCATCTCCCGGCGGCCATTCAGATCGTTGCTGCTGTATGCTTCCAGGTGAAAGTCAGTCTGCACCGAGGCTAATCCCCGGGCGAGTTCCGTCAGGCGGCGGGACTTGAGCGAATCGACAGTTTCCGTTTCAGCCATTGTGTCTGCCGTCTGTACGAAGCTGAACTCTGTCAATGCTGTAGCTGAGTCGTCCTCAGTGATAACCTGGAATTTGAGATTATAATCCCCCGGTTCTATTGCTCCAAGATTTATCGCGCCTCTGGCGGGGAGCATTAAGGAAGAAATGGAAGATTTTTCACTGGCTACCGATAATATTTGACCATCCCCCTGCCAGACAGAAGCCACTGTCTTCACGGAATCGGTCGGTGTTACGCCATAGACCTCGACATAATACCAGAGCAAGGGGCTTGAGGGATTGAATGCTCGCACGGGATTAGCAACTATTTTCATTCCCTGTGTTGCCGATTTGTCCCTTTCGGGATAGCGTTGTATCCACGAGGCTACTTGCAGAGAGCTCAAGCTGATGTTGCTGAATACTTGTGGTTGTACTTCGATGGTAAAGGTCGTATCCGCCAGAACTTTGTGATTGTCCTCCACGGCC
>DAOWIJ010000169.1 GCA_030640955.1 Fidelibacterota bacterium | reverse complement strand
TGTTGTCGTAGAAATAGGCGACGCCGTTTGACACATCGTCAACATCCTTGATGATCACATGAGTCTTGGAGAAAGGTTCGTAGTGATAAAGCCGGATGATTGGACCAAAGGCGTTTTCAGCCGCCACAAGGGCCTCACGGGCCGACCGCTCAGTACCCTGGTGATAGTGCACCAGGAAATGCTCCGATTCAAATGTCCGCCACTCCAGTTCAGGATGGTTGTGCCATACTTGTGCCCCGGCCGAGGACAGGAAGATCAGCAATGCTGACAGATACCTTGAGATGATTCGGACGGACATGCCTACTTGACTACGGCAATCTTGATCAGTGCGGTTTCATCATGCGCGCCACTGGCGGCTACCGTGGCATAATACAGGCCTGAAGGGACGTCAGCCACATTCCACACCCACTCGTTGAAGTCGTTATGCCGCAAATTGGTCATCGTCTTCTGCTTGATCAATATACCATCAACGGTGTAGATGCTGATGACAGCTTTAACGGCGCTGCCGGTGTAGAACCTGATGGTCGTAGATCCGTCGATAACCGGGTTGGGATAATTATACACACGATTGACATCCATAACCGTGGGCTGCGGCTGGTAAATCCGCCCACTGTTCAATGAGATGCGTTGACCACTATGGCGGCCGTTAGCCGTTACCCAGTAATTATTCTGCGTTTCAGGTTCGTACCAGTGAATCCGGTCGCCGTTCGCCAGGCCCACCGTGCCATCGGGCATGGACATCAGCATAAGTTCACCCGCTTCGGCCCGCAGGGCCAGCCGGTGCTCTTGACGGCCATCGTACGACAGAACCAGAATATCGCTGCCCTCAACGACCACCATCTCGGGGTGCTCGTCACCCAGCAGGTTCGCTACCAGCGCGGGACCGTTGAAACCACCCGGCACAGGATAGCCCTCCAGAGTTAACCGGTCAATATTCTCGACCGTAAGTGTTCCCCTGAAGGATGTATCTACCAGGACCATTTCATCAAGGCCGTCACCATCAAGATCACCCAGTGAAATGACGGGTTGCCATTCAAGATAAATGATGGAATCACCAGCGGAAGCGCTGCTTTCAACGCTCATTTGCCGGATTTCGGTCAAATAGTGGTTTGAGCTCAGATTGCCGCGGGTTGAGCGAAGCCACGGTCTGTTGTCAAAGTAACGGATCAGCGAATAATCGGGAGATGAGGCTACCAAACCACCTATACCCAGATATAGATACCCGGCGTCAAAATAGGCCGGACCCACTACAATATCATCACTTACACTGTCCAGGTGCGCTCCGGTACTGTCAAAATGCCTGACCGTGTATGAGACTGGTGGCATGGTCTCCAGCAGCCAGAACCGCCCTGCGACGCTCCCGGTTACTGCATCGTGCTCACTGATGATCAGTAAGTGTGAACTGGTGTCCGACCGCATCGCAAAGTAACTATCGCCCAGGTAAAGCGAATCGTGCCTGAGAATGACCGGATCAATTCCGTTAAACCCGATTATGCGGCTGGCCGGCGGCAGAACACTGGTGTTTACTTCGGTAACCTCGAATTGTTGGTACTCTCCGGCGGAATCGATGGCGGTAATAGCCAGGCCCGGTTCAGCGCCCGTATTCAGGATTAAGGGAGGATGGCTCTCGGCATCCAGGCTGAGCACTTTATACGGATTGTTATTCCAACGCAACGGATTGGCAGCAAAGTAGCCTTGATTGCCCGCATACCACATGTCCCAGCGCCAGCCCTGGCCGGGATCAACAAAAAATGCCGTGGTTTGGAAGCCCAGGTCAACCGCCCCGTCGGCTTCCACCAGTCTGACGGCCCGGGCCTCACGGTCGGCGTTCAGGGACTGAAAATCGGGCCCATACCGGCTTTCATCCACGTGCCAGATTAGCAGTCCGCTACCCGGCAAACCGATATCGTAGTTGGGTATCGATACAATGACCCCCGACGGAGCCACGCCAACACCGACAGAATCCTCCAGGTAGTTGAAATAGTGCGGCAATATGAGATAATTGCCATCGTCAGTAGCGTTACGATAGCGCAGGCTGTCAATATCAACGTGTGCTTCAGCGCCGAGCCAGTTCAACCGGTTCTCGACCAGAAGATATTCATGATTGCTCAGACTCACCCGGCCAATCCTGCCTGCAGGTAGATGCCGGGCCGCCAGTTCCACCGGGCCTAAAAGCTCCACCGGTTGTTCCCAGCCCATGTGGATCCTGGTCCAGGCCGAGGGCGGGGCCGGAATCACCCCCTGGCCGTTGTTGGAGCCCACGTCCATCAGGGCGAAAACGCCGGCCGCCGGTTCACCATTCTCAGTATCAAACAGGGGTGGCAGACCCAGGGCGTAACCGGTGAGCAGGGCCAGGGTGCCGGTCAGCCCCACCTGCACATCACAAAGGTCCAATCCAACCCCAAATATGTCTTCGGCAATATCATAGTAAATGTGATTCTGTGATTCCGGCGCCAGGAGGAAGGGCCTGGTCAGCTCGCTGCCGTCAGGAAGGGGAATACCGCTGGTCCCCAGAGCATCCCTGATCATGGCGGAATCGACATAGGCGCTGGATATGTCCCGTGGTGTGGGGTCCAGGAAGCTGTAGGAAAAGTCCTGTCCCAGTCCGGCGTGGAAGATGATGATCAGATCAAAAGATGCTATGTCAACACTGCCGTAATACGCCGCCTGGAGGACGGTATCCACCAGGGCCACCAGCAGGCTGTCTCCGGAATCACTATCCTCATCAACCGAGTAGTTGGACATGGCTGATACCTGTATGGGCGGATCGCCCTGGGGCGGGTAGATCAGGCTGCTGTCAAGGTCGAATGTGATATTGCCCCTGGATACCTGCTCAAAGTAGTTTGCCAGGGCCGTTACCTGGTCGGCGAAATAGAGGGAGTCATGGGGCGGCGGATCGACCAGGAAATCATCGGCAGCACAACCGATGGGCTGCTCGTCAACCAGGAACTGGCCGGTGCCGGTGGTCCCCAGGTCATCGTCAGCCTCAAAGGCTACCCTGAGGCCAAGTACGTTGATGCCGGTGTGTTTGGTCCCAGCGCCGACAAATTGCCGCTTGGCTGCCATTTTAGGCGCGGCAATCGCCCTGTCAGCGGCGTAACCGACGGTTGCCAGCAGAGATAGAATTATGAGCCCGTTAGAAAAAATCCCACGCCGGGGCTGGCGCGGGATTTTTAAATGATTCATCTAGCTGCTTCAGAATTCCATGTTAAGGGAGAACCGCATGGTATTCTCCAGCGGATGCCCCTGTTCGCCATAAATATAGCCAAAATCAAACCCGTAGGGACCGTAATGAATGCCGGCGCCAAAGGTGGGGTTATTGATCTTACCCAGCTTGTCATAAATAAATCCGGCCCGGATGGCAAAATAGGTGGAGTACCAATACTCAAAGCCGATATTATGGGTGATGGTTTCCAGCTCATTCGCAAACGAGCCCTTAGACTCATTACCAATCTCGGTGGAGTCGATGACACCATCAGAATCGATATCCACATCACCACCGTAATACCATTCATCCCACCAGGAAGTAAATATTGCCAGATACCAGGGGTCGGAATGAGCGAGTTCAACACGGCCATCCTTACTGTATCCTCCATCAGGGCTGATATTGCCGTCTTTATCATAATTGCCGATAACATGATCATTATCCAGGTCGATGGCGGGATGGCTGGAGACCAGCATTTTGTTGGCATCGTAGTACAGGGACATGGAATTGAAGGCGCTCTCGATAAAGCGCCACTTGATGCCTGCTTTCAGGTTGGTGGGCGGCGGATCGGCCTGATCTTCATCAACAAAGGCTATCTTCGGACCTATATTGGTAAATGCCAGCCCGATATCCAGGCTCCTGAACAGGAATTGCTGGCGATAATAGGCAAAATCAAAGGCGAAATCGGTGGATACGCCTTTGCCTTTTTCAGCGCCCGTTAACACTGTCGACAGACTCTGGTGGATGATTTTCGCGTTAATACCGATGGACGATTTAGTGGACATCTGGGTGCCAAATCCGACGGTGGCAGCGGCCATATAGCTGCGAAAAGTACCCAGGTCTTCGTCAGCTTCACCCCTGCGGTCCTGCTGGCCCAGATCCAGATAGATCAGGTGGCCACCGAAAGTGCCGATGCCCGGCATATGATAGTCGAGACCGAAGAAATTATAGTTGATGTCATTGGCCAGGTTGGGTAACCACGCGGAACGCTGATAGACCACTTCGTTTTTCCGGGTGAATGCCAGTGCGGCCGGGTTCCAGTAGCTGGCATAGGCATCCGGCGCGGCTGCCACATGGGCCTCACCGGTGCCACCGGCAGCGGCCCCGGGCGCGATCAGAAGAAATATGGCGGATGCGGTGCTCTGGGCCGATACTGCCGTAATGGATAAAAACAGGCCCAGAAATGCAAATGTAAAACGATTCATTAAAACAGGTTTCCTTAATGTGCAAATAACCGGCCGCAACTTACCCTTGCTGCCGACGCTTCGCAATGAACTTCAGTGTACTATGTCAACGGCGAATTTTCGCCGTATTGCTAACCTGTTAACGAAACGTGCTTTGCTTTCTCTCCTGTTTTACGTCCGGAACCTTGTTGGTCCCTCAACAATCTTTCATGTCCGAGATGTTGCCTGGTGTATCCATCTCGAGGGCCTGGTCAATGAGCATTATCGGGATACCATCTTTTACCGGATATGCCAACCGGCATTCCCCGCAGACCAGCTGCTCAGGGTCTTCCCTGTGAAGCAACTCGCCTTTGCACTTGGGGCAGACCAGTATTTCAAGTAGCTCGACGGCTATACTCATTCCACGCCCTTATCGGTCAATTTACGCTGAACTTGAGCACTAAAGTGTGCTGCTACTCACGTAACTGCTCAATTTCGGCCTCGAAAGCGCCCAGATCTTCAAAGGCCCGGTACACGGAAGCGAAGCGGATATAGGCAATTTCGTCCATTTCTTTCAGCTTGGCCATCACCAGGTCGCCAATGTGCTTGGACGCTACCTCGCCCTTACCCAATTCTTCGATCTGCCGGTGGACGTCACTGACCGCATCCAGAATGGCCTCGGCTGAAACGGGCCGTTTATTGGCGGCGATCTGGATACTCCGCACAATGTGATCGCGGTCGTATTCCACTCGCCGGCCGTCCTTTTTCACAACCAGCAGAGGTTGTTTCATGATATACTCGTAAGTTGTGAAGCGGTTCCCACATGACAGGCACTCCCGGCGGCGGCGGATAGAGCCGTCCCGGGCCACCGTGCGGCTGTCAACCACTTTGCTCTCGTCATGCTGACATTGCGGGCACAACATAGCTATCCCGCGTATAAAGGGTATTGGCGGCACATTTCGTCAACCTGCCTTAAAACCGCGGCTTTAACGCCTTCATCATCCGGGGCGCGTAATACCTGGTCAATAAATCCGGCGATAGCCTGCATTTCAGCGGGCCCCATACCCCGAGTGGTCAGGGCAGGCGTGCCGATACGGATACCACTGGTGATGAAGGGGCTGCGCTGATCAAAGGGCACCATATTCTTGTTGACCGTCAACCCGGCGGCCTCCAGCGCTTTTTCGGCGGTCTTACCCGAAATATCGCGGTCACTCAGATCGATGAGCAGCACATGCGTATCGGTACCGCCTGAGACCAACTTATAATCCAGGCTTACGAGGGCCTCAGCCAGAGTAGCGGCATTAACGACAATCCGGCGGCAATATTCACTGAATTCGGGCTTCAAAGCCTCACCAAAAGCAACAGCTTTGGCCGCTATCACGTGCATCAGCGGCCCGCCCTGTATGCCCGGCATGACGGTGCTGTCGATGAGTTCCCCCATATTCTTGACACGACCGCTCTTTGGCGCCACGATGCCCCACGGATTTTCGGTGTCATGCTCCACCAATATCAACCCGCCACGCGGTCCCCGCAGGGTCTTATGGGTAGTTGAAGTGACAAAATCGCAATGGGGCCACGGTGATGGATGGTGTCCCGTAGCAACCAGACCGGCGGGGTGCGCTATATCCGCCATCAACAGAGCGCCCACATCATCGGCGACTTCCCGGAACTGCTCAAATTCTATGAAGCGCGGATAGGCGCTGCCACCACACACAATCATTTTGGGCTTGTGTTCACGCGCCAGGGTCCGTACCTGGTCAAAATCAACCCTGCCGGTTTCAGCTGCTACTCCATAGGAGACGATATTATATAGCTTGCCGGAGAAGTTGACCGGACTGCCATGTGTCAGATGGCCTCCGTGGGAGAGGTCCAGCCCGAGCAGTGTGTCCCCCGGCTTCAAGACCGTGAAATAGACACCCATATTGGCCTGGCTGCCTGAATGCGGCTGGACATTGGCGTAGTCGCACTTGAACAGCTCCTTGGCCCGCTCCCTGGCCAGGTCTTCGGCCTGATCCACGTATTCGCAGCCACCGTAATAACGCCGGCCGGGATAGCCTTCGGCATATTTATTGGTAAGTATGGAGCCGGCTGTAGCCAGGACCGCGGGGCTGGTAAAGTTCTCGGACGCAATCAGTTCCAGTGTATTTTGCTGACGCCCGAGTTCGCCTCTGATTGCAGCCAGTATTTCCGGATCGTGATCTGCCAGTATTTCCTGCATCGCTACCAACCTAGATTTTATCGACCCTGCGCTTATGCCGGCCGCCTTCAAAGGGCGTGGATAAAAAGGCATCAGCTATCGCTACTGCCCGCTCCTGGCTTATGAACCGGCCGCCAAGACACAGGACATTGGCATCATTATGTGCGCGGCTCATTTTAGCCTGCTCCACATCGCAGCACAGCGCCGCCCGGATGTTTTTATGCCGGTTGGCAGCCATGGACATGCCTATACCCGTTCCACAGACCAGAATGCCCGCATCAGCTGTGCCCTTTTCAACGGCCTGTGCCACAGCATGGGCAAACTCCGGGTAATCGCACGAATCCACCGAGTCGCATCCCAAATCTATGACTTCCAGATCGGGCTGATCAAGATACTCCTTCATGTATTCCTTCAGGGCAAACCCGGCATGATCTGCACCAACCGCCAAAGTTGGGCTCAAGGTCTTTTTACTTCGCGG
>DAOWIJ010000003.1 GCA_030640955.1 Fidelibacterota bacterium | reverse complement strand
CGTAAGACATCGCCAAGATCACGCGCGCCTGAAGTTTCAATCGATTCGAGAGTAATCACCTCCACGGCGGAGGAAACATCAGAACCGATCTGGCTGCGTTCACCAGTGATGACAATGCTCTTGCCCAGCAGGGAGGCTGAAGTCAGCAGCGCGTTGATCGAAGTATCACTGCCCACCAGGACCTCCAGATTCTCGTACGCGATATGGGTTATTGTTAAGGTGAGGGGATAGGGCCGCGTCGTATTGATCTCAAAGTATCCCTCAAGATTGGTGGCAGCTCCGTCCGCGGTCCCCACAATGATGATGTTGGCGCCCACAATCGGATTGCGATTGCCGGCATCCACTACGTGACCGGTGATTGTATTGTCGGCGGCCAGTTCCCCAGCCAGAGCCAGGACGAAAGAACAATATAAAGCGATTCCAGACCGAATCATTATTCCCCTGGTTTAGAGATCATCAAAACCAAGTTTACGCGCCCTCGACGAGTTATGTAAGGAATAAATGCCGCCCTACCAGGGGAAATCGTTTAAAAATGGTAATTCAATGTTAAGGTTGTATAGGTACCCATCAGTTTTGATTTGATTTCGCGCTTTGATATTTCACGGTAGTGGACCTGGCCGTCCCACTCATCTTCGTCCGTGTCCTCGGTTTTAGCCGAATTGAAGAAGAACCGCATGCCGAATTCGCCACCGATGGAAAATGCCGGCGCTACTTCATATTCAGAGCCGAAACCAACCATCAGGCCTATATAGTCAAGGAGATCTTTGGTTTCTTGCTTTTCATCCTTATCCATACTGTCATCCCAACTGTCCGAATCATAATTATTTCCGCCGGTATCGTAGTATTTTACGAGACCTTTATCTTTATAATCCAGTGCCGGCACGATGATAAAGCCTTCCGCTATTACGTAACCCCTGGCAAGTTTTTTCGTCAGGTAGTAACGGCCGCCAAGATGAGGGACGTAGAGCGCCCCGCTGAGACTGAAACTGGACTCTTCTTTGGATCTAAGATATAGCTTCTCGTTTTCCCAGTCCCAGTTATAATTGGTATATTCGGAATCAGTGCTATATGATATGTTTAATACGTCTATACCACCGTAGGCCATAATCTTGCCCAGCTGGTAGCCCAGCGTAGCGCCGTTAATCGGCTTGGCCGACTTATAGGTCATGACCCAATTTGACTGCCCGAAAGCGGGATCGATGAAGTTCGCCACGAGCATGCTTAAAATGATGATCAGCTTTTTCATGGTATCTCCTTTTTTTATCGCCATGTTCATTGGTAGTATTGCACTCTCAGGGCGGCCGGTTGTCATCACATTGTCTGGAGGTTGTAAAAATATTGTCACGAGCCAGACCAGGCCATTTTCGATGGCAAATTGTATCACGGCATAAGGATAGTCATAAATTGTTGTAGATGATAAAAAGAAGATACTTGACTTTCATCAAAATTTTCCCGTATTTCCGGGCCACCACATCGCAGCATCTCACTCTGATGAAATCCCGGGGGATTCGATAGGTAGAACAGGAGCACAAAATGACAGAGCCGAATTACGACCAGGAATTGGATTGTCAGGGTATGCTTTGCCCATTGCCGATATTGAAGACCAAAAAGGCAATCGATGAACTATCATCCGGGCAGGTGCTGAAGATGGTTGCCACTGATGCCGGCTCGGTCAACGATATAAACGCCTGGGTCCGGCAGACAGGCAATGAATTGGACTACCACTAATGGCAGATAATCCCATCTTCCGGCGCTTCCGGTCCCAGGAGCGGCGAGTATTGGAAAGCGAGGTGGCGGGCAGTTGCCGGACCTTGCTGGACGTGGGCTGCGGCTCCCACTCCCCGGTCATTCTGGAAGAGAGTCTTCTTCCTGACGCGGCCGACAGTCACAAGTCGACCCCGCCACACCTTTCAGCTGATCTGTGTAAAAAAAACAACGAGCATGACACCAATTAATGAAATTAAGAGAATAGGCTCTGGCATAACGCAAATTGAAGCATGTCCTCTTCGAACACCACCTAAGGAGGTCTTCCGTGCGCATACTGATACCAGCCACCACGGTTTTGCTGACTGTGACCGCAATGGCTGAACAACCTGAAATACCGGATGCCCTGGCCCAGGTCGGCCGGGAGCGCATAGTCACACTGCTGCCGCAGTTACTGAAGGAGAAGGAGCTTGACTGCTGGCTCGTTTTCACGCGGGAGGGGGCGACCGATCCCCTTTTGCAGCAGCTTGGCAGTGACCACATGGTAGCCCGGGCGGCCCTCATCTTCGGCCACGACCCCCAGGGCAATTACCGCCGCATCGCCATTGCCGCTTCCTACGATATTACGCCACTGATCAACAGTGCGCTGTACGATACGGTGATTTCGTACAAAAGTGAAGGCATAAAGCCCCATCTCCAGCAGACGATGGAGGAACTGGCGCCCGGAAAAGTGGCCATTAACCGCTCCCGGGATGTTCCCATGGCGGACGGCCTTACCACCGGCATGCTGGGCTACCTGGAAGAGACCCTGCCGCAACTGAAGGACAAATTTATGTCCGCGGAGGAGCTGATTATCTCACTGTTCAGCCGTAAATCGCCTGAAGAAATCGCCGCCGTTCGCAAGGCCGCCGAGCAGACCCAGCAGATCATCCGCGAGGCCTTTTCCAGCAAGGTGGTCAAACCGGGAAAGACTACCGAGCAGGACATAGCCGGCTACCTAAACAAACGGGCGGCCCAGCTGAACATGGAAAACACCTGCATGAGCATCGTGGCGGGACCCATGCGGGGCCACGCCGGTCCCAGTGACCGGGTGATCCAGCGAGGCGACCTGCTGCGGTCTGACATCTGCTTCAGCTACCAGGGCTATACCAGCGATATTCAGCGCACCGCCTACGTGCTGCAAAAAGGTGAAAAGAGGGCGCCGGATTTCGTGCAAAAACTGTGGAATGATGCCAAAGCGGCCAACCGGGCTGCGCTGAGCGTCATCGAGCCGGGAGTACCGGCCTACAGGATAGATGCGGCCGGGCGGGAGATGCTCATCAGTCTGGGGCATGGCAGTTTCCCTCACGGTTCCGGGCACGCAATCGGACGCGAAGTGCACGATCTTGGTCCCCTGCCGGCACCGGACTGGCCCGAGCGTTACGGCAGTGTATCATTCGCTAAACTGGAGGCGGGCATGACCATGGCCATTGAACCGGCCCTGTACACTAATGAACCGCGCCTGGGCGGTGAGATCAACGTTGGTATTGAGGAAGATATTGTAGTAACCGAATCGGGCTACGAAGTGCTGGGCGAATTGCAGGAAGAACTCTGGTTGATCAAATAGGGGGCTAAAGCAGCAGCGACCGGGCCGTGGCCAGATGCTCCCTTAATGCATCTGAAGCCAGCTGGTAATAGATGGTTGAACCTTCACGCTGGTTCGTGACCAGACCGCCGTCGCGCAGCTTGCGCAGCTGGTGGGAGATAGCCGAGGTTTCCATTTCCAGTATATCGGCCATATCGCAGACACACAGCTCCTTGGCGTGGGCCAGGCTTAACAGGATTTTCAGGCGCGTGGGATCACCCAGCAAGCCAAAGCTGTGCGCCAGCACGGGTGTATCCTTCAAACTCTCCAAGTGGTGCTGGGCGCTTTCCAGTACGGGATAATTCACTTTACTGCGTACGCAAGACCGGTCAATCATTTACGTGCCTTTCAATCATTGCTTAAGCCTGGACATCAATCATCATAGCATTGTTCCTGATTTTTTGGCATATTTGATTGAATGATCATATAATGCAAATGTTCCCCCTGGCCGAAGTGCGGGCTTTCGCGGCTATAGCTTGCCTGCCTGGGCAAATGAGTAATACTCGTTGCCACCGATGATCAGGTGGTCGTGGACCTGCACGTCTATCATCTCACAGGCTTCTTTGAGCCGGTTAGTGATGGTCACATCGTCCGCGCTGGGGTACAGACTGCCCGAGGGGTGGTTGTGCACCAGAATTATGGCGGCGGCATCCCGCTCCAGGGCCAGCTTGACGATCTCACGGGGGTACACGGCGCTGGTTGTGAGCGTGCCTTCAAATACGGTGACCAGGTCGATGATCTGGTTGCGTCCGTTGAGCAGGATAACCATGAACTGTTCCCGGTCGCGTTGCTTAAGGTAGTGGATCAGGTAATCCCGGACCTGCTCGGCCGATGTGAGGTAGTCCTGGTTGAGGATCTGTTCCTTCATGTAGCGCCGGGCAACCGCCTGTACCAGTTTGAGGCCGAAAATATTCCTCTGGCCCACACCTGTCACCGTCTTGAGCATGGCTGGTGAGGCTTCCAGCAGTTCGCTGAGCGAGTTGAATCTTTCCAGCAACGCTTTAGCGGTTGGTTTGTGGTCGGGCCGGGGATCGGCCAGCTTAAGCAGCAGCTCCACCACCTCGTAATCCAGGAAGCCTTCGAGGCCATCCCGCAGGAAGCGCTCCCGCAGCCTGCTGTAATGTCCGGTTTTGTTTTTATCTGTTCCCAATCGTATTCACCGAGCTGCTTTGGCACCGACACGGGAAATTGCCCACGTTTATATCCCTTTGCAACTGCCAATCTCGTGTATTCTCGCCTTCAGTCCCGTCATTGGTCCCGCCAGCGGCGGGGCAACAAGCGGGGCTGCTGCTGAGATAGTCTCCGTCTCCCTTCGTCAGGCCTGTCCTGAGCGTAGCCGAAGGATCGAAGCGTGAGCGAATCTCAGGGTGGTGCGGTTGCGTCAATGGCAGTCGCATAACGCATTGGTCCCCTCAAGCAAGTAAGTGCGTAATACCCGCCCTTTGCTTCTCGCCAAAGGTTGGATAAATTGCGCACCATGCAGGACACCCAGCACAAGCTTTTATTCCATATCCTGGACAGTGAGAGGTCCATCCTCTCGCGCACCGACCAGAAAGCGCTCACACTGCTGTCGGTTCTGGGTGTATTTATGGTCTTTTTCATCGTGTATTACCGGCTGCTGGTGACCAATGCGTTTCTGGTGGCCATGTTGGGCGTCTACTTTGTTAGCGCCTTCTGCACCATATTTTATCTGCTCAGGACCATCATGCCCCGGTTCCGCCACCAGGTCCCTGATATTGATGGCGCCGACCAGACCGATCCAACTTTCTTTGGCGGCATAAAGGAATTCCAGTCCGGTGAAGAGTATTACGAGTACATGCGGGAGATGGGCAGCAGCGATGCGCACGCCGCGCAACTGATCAGCCGCCAGATTCATGCCCTGGCCCTGATCAACTGGACCAAGAACCTAAGCTTGCGTCGTGCCATGTACCTGTTCGTCATTGCCATCGGCTCTGAACTGTTGATGATCTTGTCGGTATTCATTGCAATGGCGCTGGAAAAGTAAGTCGCGGTATTAATGCCTGCAAAACGGAATCAGATTGTGCCTAACCAACCTTTGATAGACAAGTACAAAGCGTTTCTGCCCATGTCGGAAAAAACACCGCACATCTCGCTGGGTGAGGGTGATACGCCTTT
>DAOWIJ010000201.1 GCA_030640955.1 Fidelibacterota bacterium | reverse complement strand
GATTCGAGAGCCAGGGCCAGGGCCGAGCGGTCGGTGGCGGTAATTGCCAGCTTGAGCAGATCCTCAGCTATGCGGGCCTTGTAGCCGGTAATCTCGACAGTTCTCGTTGGGTCGGCCGTTATTGCCCGGTCATAATGGCGCAAGGCCGAGTTGAAGTCACCTGCCCCGCGAAAACGATGCCCCTCCTGGATCAGTACTTCAGCGGAATAGCGCCTTACCAGGTTTTCTTCGGCGGGCATGAGATTCTGGGCGATCTTCAATAGCCTGCCGGTAGTGTCCAGTTCACCCCTGGACAGCCGCCTGTCGGCCCGCTGAAGGAACTTATAACCTATTTCCATACGCCCCGAATCGATAATGGCGGTCAAGTTGGTGTCGCCTCTGGCTATGGCACGGTCATACCACTGCAAGGCCTCCTCAAGCCGGCCTTCGTCGGTCATGGCCTGGGCTATTTGTACCTGTTGATAGGGAACCAGGCGTGCAGCCAACTGCAGCAGACGCTCGGCCCGGCGCTGGCGGGTGTGTTGTGGAAAATCGCTTATGAAGACGCCGAAGTCACGCTCCGCGGCCATGAAATCCCCAGTATAAAGCGCTCTTTTTGCCCGGTCCCCGGCCGTTGCCCGGCCCCCAAAGATGGTGCTGAAAGTAAAGATCAGGCCAAATGAGCGTTGCTCCAGCCCCTCAATAGGGGATATATCATCAGGGTCATCTACGGTCGCCACATCCAGGCGGCTGTAGCGCAGTTCAATACCCAGGGCATAGCGGGGATTCCCCGTCCCCCGGCGGAAAAAGCGATAGCCACAGGACCAGTCGACGCTGGTTCCGACTCCCCTAAGGTAGTTGCCGGTTATTCCGGCCCGGTACACGCTGCCAAGCGCTATCCCCCTGGCATACTGGAAATACATATAGCGGCGTTCGCTGCGCTGGTAATTAACTGTCACGGTTCCCTGCGCTAAGTGGAAGACGGGGGCGATGCGGTAGATGAACTGACCTTGAGGCCAATTTTCAGGCAATCTCTGGGCGAGTGGCAACAGACTGGTACGCAGACCAGCTCCCACCATGACGTCGACAACACTCAGGGGCCAGAAGCGGTTTCGCAGGTTCAGCTTTCCCAATTCCGCATCAAAGACCAGGGCCAGCCGTGACGAGAGGGCCCTGATTGACGCCACCGCCGATTCGGTGCTATCCAGCACGAAAACGGTCTGGTCTTCTTTAAAGTATGAGGCCGGCAGGCCCTTGAACATACCGGGGCCGCCGTAGGGTATCAGTCCCCCCTTTAATTCATAGGGGATAAAGCGGATGGGCGCCCTGAACTCCAACGGATTTACGGTCTGATCCCAGAAACGCATTAAGCGGGATGGGGACCAGGGAAGTTCCTGAGCCTGTAATAGCGCGCCCTGAAAGCCCAGCATGAACACCATCAATATCATAGTGGCGCCGGATAGTCCCATCCTGGTTGCTGGCCTGGCGAATCTATTCATTGACGTTGATTTTAATCTTTTTAACCGGCCGTTATGTTATTATTATCTACATAGCGTATGCCAGGTTATAGCTGCCCTCACCGAGCAGTGTTTTTGTAACTTAAGCATCAACAACAACAAACATCTTAAATATTCTCTCGACCATGACAAAAACACCTGCAAAATCTCAAGCCACTAACGGTGCCGCCGTCTCACTCAGTATTCTGTTGTATGGCCATAACAAAATAGACCGGAATCTCCTTCTGGGCATGCTGGATCAAGAGCACCAGCTGAACTTCAGAATCACGGAATTAGGAGATAAATCAAAGGTTGAACGAATCATACAGACTGACTCACCGGATGTAATCTTACTCAGTTCCAATGTTAAAGATTACCCGGAAATGAAATTTCTCCGGAAAATGCGCAAGCATGATATTGCCCCGGTTGTAATGGTGGCCAGCGACGGCGATGAGCAAAGCGCTGTAACCGCAATGAAAATTGGCGTTTACGATTATATCCCCAAGAGTTATCTGACGTTTGATCACCTGACCAAATCGGTTGTTTCCGCTAATGAGAAATGGAGACTTCTGAAGGAAACCGAGCGGCT
>DAOWIJ010000092.1 GCA_030640955.1 Fidelibacterota bacterium | reverse complement strand
CGGCGGCAAGCTGCAGGTGGACGCCGTCCAGGTGGCGCAGATCGGCTATGTTGTTGCGCTGAGACCCGCACGCATCGGCCAGTCACAGTGGCAGGATGCCAGCGGCAACCAGCTGCATGGGACAGTGACCGGGGCGCAGCCCTGCTATCTGCCATCTAATCATGTTGAGCGATACGTTAAAAAAGGTATAGCAGCCGATACTTCACTCACCGACGTGGTTCCGGCGGGTTACCGGATTGACGGTATCATTGTAAAGGAGACTGCCGGCAATGCTATTACCGGAGGCCTGAAGATCGGTACGGCGGCCGGCGGCACCGACGTGGTTAACGGGCAGGCCGTGGCCGCCAACGCCCTGGTGGACTGCACCCTGGCCCTGGCGGTATTCAGCCTGACGACGGCACAGTCGTTATACGTAGCGGATGTTACCAGCTGGAACGGCGCCTCCATCGACCTGTACCTGGCCATGACCCGGATGAAGTAGCCGGAACCACAACAGAAACGCTTGCGGTCCCCACCGTGCCCACGTTCGTTTCCCCTTCGCCACATCTTAGGCACCCCCGTATATCCCCCACTGTCTGCAAATGAGCGGTGGGGGCCGCCACATTTAAGCCGTGAAAGCTGCCGGGCAACATTTCACGGCTTTTTTATGTCTAATCAATAACTGTTAT
Source organism: Fidelibacterota bacterium (assembly GCA_030640955.1). Taxonomy (GTDB): domain Bacteria; phylum Fidelibacterota; class Marinisomatia; order SCGC-AAA003-L08; family TS1B11; genus DAOWIJ01. The sequence goes on along the minus strand of DAOWIJ010000092.1, from coordinate 3,569 downwards.
CTGATGGCGTGATATAAGGAGAATCATCATGAGGTTAAGGCGGCTGACAATTCCCGTATTTATGCTCCTGGTCCCGGCGTACGTATGTCTGGCAGAAGAGGGAGCTCAGAAGATCACCCGCGAGTTTGAGGTGGATTACGATGGAACCCTGACCCTAAAAACTGAACGGGGCGCAGTGAGAGTATCCACAGGCCGAGGTAAGCAACTCAAGGTCGTGGTGACCAAAAAACTGCCCTTTGGCTGGGGCCATAGCGAGGAGCTGGACGAATTTCTGGTGGAATTTGAGCAGTCCGGTGACGATGTAACTGTTATCGGCAAGTACCCCGGCCAGAGTGGTTGGGATCGAATCCGGCGCCGTCTGCAGGTGCGCTATGAAATCATCGTTCCCAAGGCCTATAATCTGGATATCGAGACTTCCGGCGGCTCCATTGAAGTGGCGGCGATTGATGGCAATGTCAGCGCCGAAACCTCCGGTGGCAGTATTGATCTGGGCTATGTTAAGGGCACCGTATACGGGCGGACTTCCGGCGGATCGGTACGTCTTGAGGGAAGCGGCAAGAAAGCCAACCTGAGTACCAGTGGCGGTGGTATCCGGGCCGGTACTGTCGACGGTTCTCTGGAAGCCCACACTTCCGGTGGGTCCATAGATATCACGGAAGTGAAAGGTGCGCTTAAAGCCGGAACCTCCGGGGGCAGCATTACCGCCCAGATTACCGGCCAACCACAACAGGACTGTATTATGGAAACTTCCGGTGGCAGTATTACGGTCTATCTGCCGGACGGAATAAAAGCGGACCTGGATGCATCCACCAGCGGCGGCAAGGTCTGGAGCGATCACCCGGTTACCGTCCACGGCCGGACCAACAGTAGAAAGCTGCTGGGCCAGCTGAATGGTGGCGGACCGCTGATCAGGCTCCATACTTCAGGTGGCAATATCCGTATATTGCAGCACTAAGCCGCTGATCAAGAGGCGGGCGAGGCAATTACCTTTGCGGCCCCTTCGGGGGCCGTTTCCTATTTACTTTATCCCATTTTAAAATATGTTATGGACACAACTCAGCATGGATGAGTAGATTTCGACGATGAAGCACAGCTATATATTTCAAGGCTCAGAATTCTCGTTCCTTAGCACACGCAGATTCGATTTATCTGATTGCTTGGACAAGTCTCTGACAAGCATTTCGCTCGATCTTTCGAATGTCAATTGGATTACGCCGTATGGTCTAGTTTTTCTTTTCGCTGCTGTTAGCCAATTACGCCAGATGCAGCCTGATTGTAGAATTGACATCAATTTTCCTCCCCGTACGGAAATGTTCTCTTATGCCTGCAGGATGGACCTGCCACAGTCTTTACTACAGATCCCGGATGTAACTGTAACGCCTGATCCGGTAAGGCAACGTAGGATGAATAGAAGATCATCCTTATGCGAATTCAGGTCAATTGAACTGGCTACAGAAGACGATGCCGATTCGATTGCCGAAGAATTGCTGGGAAAAATAGTTCGATCCCAGATCACTGATGATGAGGAAACCAATGATCTGATTAATACGGCCTTGAGCGAATTGCTTTCCAACGTATATGTTCATTCCCAACAATCCAGGGCTCTGGTTGCTGCTCAGACCTATGCACCAGTTCGTAAACCTAAAACAGTAGCTATTACCATTGGTGACACAGGCATTGGGATTCCACAAAGCCTAACAGGCGTACAAGGAGATCTAAAAGATGATAAGACATTAATCAGGGAGTCCCTGATTGGTGGTGTATCTGCAAGAGGCGAAGGTGGCTATGGTCTAACGGATATTAACTCGACCCTTTCTCAGAGCTCTCTTTGGGACCGTCGAATATTGATGATCAGATCAAACGGCGGTTGGCTATGGTCAAGTGGGTCCGATGAAACAGAAGAGCCTTTGAAAGGAGATATATCCTTTCAAATCAGAGGCACATATGCGGGAATCCTGCTTAAGAAATTCTAGTAAGCATTAAATCGCAACAGACCCTTTTCATGGGAAAGCTGAACATTCAGTTTTTTCCAATGAATAATTCTCTCAGCCTTTCTCTCCAAGGCCTTGGATCGTTCGATAATTGATACGTTGTAGTCCTTAAGAAATTGAAAGATGGACTCTTCAAGAAACGAGGCGGAGACGTACGTCACACCTTTGAAGTCAAATTGAATATCATTCTCATCTTCAGGGATGATATTTTTGACTATTCTATAGAACTCTTTTCCCTTCTCGCGAACACCGCAACGCTGGAAGTACTGTTTGACGTGAATCGTAATCATGGCGTTTTCAGATAGTGGCTTAGATTCTGTTCTATAAGGCCTTTCGGAATATACATCCTAGACTTGCCCATTGGAACACATTAATAATGAAGCCTTCCGCTGTACTATTCATTATCATTATCGGTTACTAACATAGCTTATCGAGTGTCCACACATAATTTAATACTGTTCCAGATCAAGTGTTAATGGCACAATGTAATTACCGAGTAAATTTTGCATCGCCCTTCAAATGCCTGGCAATTAACAAAATTATAAAGTCGTAAAATTGTCACTTCATGCTTGCATCAGATGGCTTTTTCCAGGCAATACTTTCGCAATAAAAGTCTATGGCACATAACAGGGTTCCCTCTCCCTGGGGAGAGGGATAGGGTGAGGGGAAAGCCCGGCATAAGACCCCTCATCCCAGCCCTTCGGCAGAGCCTGTGCTGAATCCCGAAGCGTCGGGATGAAGTGCTCAGGACATGCCTTTTCCCGGTGGGAGAAGGAACCATTTCAGCAACCTCTGCCAATATTTTTCTTCCGAGGAGTTGATTCAGAGTATGAGAAATCTGTTGCCTAAGGGACCAGATCATATTCCGCTCAAATGGCAAAACGTGACTTTACCCAAAACTATTGTGACAAAGCATTCATTTTGGGCAACGATTTATTAGAATCTTACTGGGGCAAACCTGTATATTCAAGTGGCGCTGTGAATCATGTTTAGGCGATCTACGCACATATTACTGCTGGCCGTTGCGGTCATTACGGCCCAGACTGTTTCCCAACCCGAGTATTACCGGGATGAGGACGGTTTCAAGCGGGGCATCAAACTGTTTCCCTTCGAAATCCACGATGGACCCTACCTGGAAGTGAACTACGATCAGTACGGCTTTGTGGACAAGATGAACTGGTACAGCCAGGCCGATTCACTGCTGTGGTTGCGCAGTTACGAATACTGGCCCGATGACCGCTCGGTGAAGCGCATGTTGGAGATCACGCCCGACAGCCTGGTTCTGCGGGAGCTATTGTTCGGTGACGAGCTCAAGTCGCGCCAGTTCATTGAATACGTCTACGATGTGGAGGTGGTGGCCGATTTCCGGGACCGCTTTACCGAGGTCTTTTACGATTCCACCCTGGCCACGGTGGCCTACAGGATCATGAGCACCAGGGGCAACCTGATCGGCGCCATTTTCTTTGACTACGACAGCCTGGGCTACCTGACCAACGAGACCTGGTTTCTCGGTACCGCGATGAAGCGCATCCGGGAGTTCCGCTACATCTTCCACAAGGATACGGGTGAGCAGGAGGT
>DAOWIJ010000056.1 GCA_030640955.1 Fidelibacterota bacterium | reverse complement strand
GGTCTGGAACCTGATGGCGAGCGGATCATCACCTCCCGGGAAGCCATGGTCCTTGAGTCTGTGCCGGAGCGCCTGGTTATTGTGGGAGCCGGCGCCATCGGCATCGAGTTCGCATACCTCTACAACGTCTTCGGTTCACAGGTAACAGTTATCGAGATGCTGCCGGCCCTGCTGCCCGGCGCTGATGCGGATATTTCACGGGAACTTGCCAGGCAGTTCAAGAAGCGCAAGATAAAGGCGCTCACTGGCAGTCGTGTGGAGTCTATCGTGCGGCAGGGTGATGAGTTGCTGGTGCAGGTGTCGGGAACAAAGGAACAAACCATCATCGCCGACGTGGTCCTGTTGGCTATGGGCGTTACCGGCAACGTGGAGAACCTCGGTCTGGAACAGGCCGGTGTGACCATTGACAAAGGCGCTATCAAGGTGGACGAGTATTACCGCACCGCGGCTCCCAATATACTGGCCATCGGTGATGTGATCGGGCCGCCCTGGCTGGCCCATGTGGCTTCAGCCGAGGGAATTGTGGCCGTGGAGCAACTGGCAGGCTTGAATCCCGGTACTATCGATTACGGTAATATACCGTTGTGTACCTTCTGCGAGCCTCAGGTAGCCAGCGTAGGACTTACCGAGGAACAGGCTGAGGGCGAGGGCTACGAAATCAAGGTTGGCAAGTTCCCGTTCAGGGCGCTGGGTAAGGCCGTGGCTATTGGGAAGATTGAGGGTTTTGCCAAGGTAATCTACGATGCCAAGTATGGCAAATTACTGGGCGCCCACCTGATCGGCCACGGGGCCACTGATCTGATTTCGGAGGTGGCGGTGGGCCGCAAAGTCAAGGCTACTTTCACCGAGATCATGAAAACGGTGCACCCCCATCCCACCCTTTCCGAGGCTGTGATGGAGGCAACCGCGCTGGCCTATGGGGAGTCGACTAATTTTTAGTCGACATCGATAGTGGTGCCTCTCTCGCTTCTCTCAAGCTGCCACAGGTGGTAGGCGGTTGACAGGACCATAGCAGCACCCAGGAAAAAGACTACCGCTATTAGAAATGCCACCAACCGGGGGAACGAAAGTATGAGCACGCCGCCCAGCAACAGGGTCAGGCCCATTGACAGCAGTTTTGCCCAGGAGCCGCCGAAGAGCCCTTCTACCCGGGGCGCGAAATCGGTACGTAGAAAATGAATTACCATCAGTTTACCTCGTTTGATTTTCAGCAGAACTGAGGGACAAGGATCGTGCCGAAAGCATATTTTCTGCCTCCATTGACAGCTTTCTGACAAAATGGCACGTGGGATGTCATTCTAAGCAGTTAAATAATAATGCGCGCAGAAATAAGTAAGTGCAATCTAAAGATAAACTGGAACTGGTTTTAGTATAGGATCGATTAATCCATGCTGAAAAAATTATCCGCATTAATATTATTTCTAACCATCCTGGTATCCGGCTGCATGATGATTGCCGTCGATGTACCGCTTATTATCGACGATCAGCTTATTGCTACTTTTGACAGAGACATGATCATTTTGGCATCTGACAAATTCGCCGGCAGGCTACCGGGCTCCGCCGGTGGGGAAATGGCGGTTGATTATATCAGCCGGCGATTCAAGGAAATTGGTCTGGAGCCAGGCAATGGTGATTCTTACCATCAGCCGGTACCGTTCTTCGAATCAATGCCGTCAGATGGCTCCAACCTGACATTCACCGGTTTGAATATTTCCAGTACCGCGGTTCTCGGGGAAGATTTTGTGGGCCGCATGGGCAGCTTTGCGGACAGTGTCTCGCTGGATAGCGCCCAAGTTGTTTTTGTCGGCTATGGTGTTTCGGCCCTGGAATACGACTGGGACGATTACGGAACATATGATGTGGCCGGTAAGATAGTCTTGATGCTGCGCGGGGATCCCGGGTTTCACTCCGGCGATTCAACTCTCTTTAACGGCAAAGGGAGTAGCCGTTATGGCAGCTTCAGGGCCAAATTCGTTACTGCTCGAGATCGGGGGGCTATCGCCGCTTTCGTAATCTTTGATTCCACCCTGTCCCTTACGAAGTACAACTGGAGCGCCGCCCGCCGCTATATCAACAAACATCATCTGGCTATCGATGATGGGGATACTGCCGATGGGTCGCGCCATGCCGAGGGCATGTTCAGCGTTGAGTACGGCAGGTCGCTGTTGACCTCGTCAGGCTACGATTATGATTCACTGGCAGTTGCGGCCGCCCGGCGGGATTTCAAGGCTTTCCCATTAGCGGTAACTGCCAAAGGTGTAATCAAATCCCGCCAGCGCCGATTTGATTCTCCCAATATTGTGGGAATATTGCCGGGCAGCGAAAGGCCGGACGAGGTGGTAGTCTATATGGGGCATTGGGACCATCTGGGCACTGATACGAGCCTGACGGGCGATCAGATCTATAATGGCGCCAGTGATAATGCCACCGGCATTGCCGGCATCCTGGCGCTGGCGAGAGAATTTGTTACCCGGCCGCGTCCGGAAAGATCGATCGTCTTCCTGGCCCTGACCGCCGAGGAGAGCGGTTTGCTGGGATCCAGATATTATTGCCGGCACCCTGTCTACCCCCTGGCCCTGACTGCCGCCGCACTCAACATTGATATGCTGGTCTCCGCCGGGCAGACCAGGGACGTTATCATTTTCGGGCAGGGCAAATCGGAGTTGGAGGGCTACGTGGAGCGTGCCGCGGCCAAGCTGGGCATGGTGGTTGGTGATGATCCCTGGCCGGAGCAGAACATCTTTTACCGCTCCGATCATATCAGTTTTGCCAGGCAAGGTGTACCGGCCCTATTCATGACCGCAGGTGTGGATCTGCTTGCCCAAGGGAGAGCCGGGGGCCTCGAATTTGCGGATCATTTCCTGCAAAACACCTATCATTCGGTTACCGATGAATACAATTCCGATTGGGACTTAAGGGGAATTGCCGATTACCTGCAGATCATCTACGACGTGGGCTATACCATCGCTCACCAAACTTACTTTCCCAACTGGAACAGGTATAACGAATTCCGGGCCATCCGTGACCAATCGGTGAAGGAGGCAAAACTGGCGCCGGTCGCGAGTGTGATTGACTGATGGTCGCTGAAACCGTCAGCATCGAACCGGTTACGCCTTCCATCGGCCCTGCCGGGGGGCTGATCGATCTATCGACCATGGACCGTGAACAGCTGTTCACGAGCATCAGCAAAATTGCCGGCAGCCACAAGGGCGATAGCCCGGTCCACTGCTTTTACATTGGACGGCAACCATATGGGCCTATCTGGCAGTTGCAGAAGGCGCTGCACCAGGCCAGAGCAGCCGGTGATATCGGTGATGTAGTGCTGCTGTTGGAGCACGAACCGGTGTACACGCTGGGGAAAAATGCCCGTGCCGACCATCTCCTGCCGGGATATCCCTCCGATGCCGAGGTCATTGCCACGGACCGGGGCGGGGATATCACCTTTCACGGACCGGGACAACTGGTAGGCTACCCTATTGTCGACCTGCGGGACCATCGCCAGAGTGTCACCTGGTATATGCGCGGTCTTGAAGGTGTGCTCATCCGGGCACTGGCGACCTACGGAGTGGCGGGCAGCCGCAAGCCGGGCCTTACCGGCGTCTGGATTGATGACCTGAAGGTGGCCGCCCTGGGTATCAGGCTGGCGAAGTGGACTACCATGCACGGCTTTGCCCTGAACATCGCTGTTGATCATAAATACCTGGCCGGCATGGTGCCCTGCGGTATCGATCAATTTGGTGTTGCCAACCTGAATGAACACCTGCCGGCGACGATCACCACTTATGAGGCTGCAAGCCGGGTAGAACCTGTTCTGAGGGCCTTTCTGGGAGGGTGATTTTGGCCATGTTCAAGGTTTTACCCCAGACTGCCTGGATTGAAAAGGAATTAAGCCATCTACTTGAGTACTAGTATAAAGACCATTATAATCGAAAGGTAAATGCATGTCACAACCAATTAAGGTAATTCAACTGGGCCTGGGATTTATCGGGCAGGGTATTTTTGATATTCTGACCGAACGTGACGGCTTTCAAGTGGTAGCCGCTGTTGATCCCGATCCGGCCAAGGCTGATGTTCTGCCAGGCATTAAGGCGGTACTGTCGCTCGCCGAAGCCCTGGCAAAGGGAACCGCCGATGTAGCGGTATTGACAACCACTTCCCGCATGGATACCATCACGCCGCAAATCCTGGAGCTGCTGGAAAATGGCCTGCATGTGGTCTCCACCTGCGAGGAACTGGTCTATCCCTGGGATACCGCTCCAAAGCTGGCTGCTTCAATTGATCAAGCTGCCAGGGATAGCGGACTTGCTGTGCTGTCAACCGGGGTCAATCCCGGGTTCCTTATGGATTTTCTGCCCATAGCCGTATCCCGTATTGCCCGAAAGGTTGACAGCGTGCTGGTGGAGAGATATCAGAATGCCATGCCGCGCCGGGAAGCATTTCAGCGCAAGATTGGCGCCGGCCTGACGGTAGATGAATTTTGGGAACGGGTCAAGGTGGGTAATTTTGGTCACGCCGGACTGACCGCCTCAGTTCAGCTGCTGGCCGCCGGCCTCGGAATGGATCTTGACACCGCCGGCGAAACCATTGAACCGGTGATCGCCGAGCAGGCCATGACTACCGACTTCCTGTCGATCAAGGCCGGTGATGTGGCGGGAGTCTACCAGGTTGGTGTGGGCAACAGGGATGGTAAGGAGCTCATCAGGCTGGTCTTCCGGGCGGCAGTGGGCGAACCGGAATCTTTTGACCGCATCAGCCTCACCGGAACCCCTGATCTGGTCTCGGTGTTCCCCAGTGGGGTGCCCGGTGATGTGGCTACCGGCGCCATAACGGTAAACGCCATTCCGCCGGTCATGTCATTGAAGCCGGGGCTGCGGACCATGGTGGACTTGTGGCCGACTGCTTGAAGAAGTGGCCCCGCCGTTGGCGGGATTTCCGCTACGCTCCAACAGTTTGCAGGAGCAGTGGCAGAGGCGGCCGGGCGGATTGATTTCACTTGTATTACTACATAGTATACCCTAAGTTATACCATTAGTAGTAGAAGGGGTATAACCAATGGCAACAGTGAAAACAGCGATTTCGGTACCGGAAGATTTGCTTGAGGAGCTCAAGAACACAGCAGAGGAAATGGATATCTCCCGCAGCAGGGTCTTTACTCTGGCCGTGCGAGAATTCCTGGAGGCCCGGGAAAACCGGCGCATCCTGGAGCAGCTGAACCGGGTCTATGGAGAGGAACCGGACGAGGAGGAGCGTAAGTTGACTAAGGCCATGAAGACCAAGCTGCAGCGGTTGACTGTTCGGGAGAAATGGTGATCCGGCAGGGCGAGATTTACTGGTTGGATGTTGGCGAGCCTTTGGGTTCCGCACCCGGCTACCGACGCCCATTTGTGGTTATCCAGAATGATGTGTTCAACCGAAGTGCAGTCGATACGGTGGTCATCTGTGTCCTGACCTCAAACCTGAAAAGAGCGGAGGCAGCGGGAAACATACTGCTGCAGCCTGGTGAGGCGGGCCTGCCCAGGCAGAGCGTGGTGAACGTCTCACAGATTTATACCGTGGATAAACAAGAGTTGTTGGAGAGGATCGGCAGCCTGTCGTTCAAGCGTGTTCTTGAAATCCTTGAGGGTATCCAGATGGTTTTACAGCCTCGTGAAGTGAGAGCGTGAGGGAAGCAGTAGCAGTGGCAGGGGCAGTAGCATGGGCAGGGGCAGTAGCAGAGGCAGTGGCAGGGGCAGTGGTAGTAGCAGGGGCAGTAGCAGGGGCAGTGGCAGTCAGTGATCGGCAATAAGCGATCCAGTGGTAACGGGCGCAGGCCGGCCTGGCTGAAGATCAGGCTGCAGACCGGGGAGAACTACCGCGCGCTGAAGAAGCTGGTCAGCGGCAAGAACCTGCACACCGTCTGCCAGGCAGCCCAGTGTCCCAATATCTACGAGTGCTGGGAGAACCGCAGCGCCGCCCTGATGATTCTGGGGGACGTCTGCACCCGCTCCTGTGGCTTCTGCGCCGTGGAGACCGGCCGGCCACCCGGCTACGACCAGCTGGAACCGGTACGGGTAGCCCAGGCGGTGCGCGCCATGGGTCTGCGGCATTGCGTGATTACCTCAGTAAACAGGGACGAGTTGCCCGATGGTGGCGCTGAAATCTGGGCCGCAACGATCAGGCAAATTCACCGGCAGGTCCCCGGATGCGTAGTGGAAGTGCTGGTGCCCGATTTCCAGGGCGACCGCAAAGCAATAGATCAGGTTATCGCAGCCCAGCCCGAGATATTTGCCCACAATCTGGAGACGGTGCCGCGGCTTTACGGCCGGGTCAGGCCCCAGGCTGATTACCGTCAAAGTATGGAAGTTTTAGAGTATGCCGCCCAACAAGGTCTGGCCGTTAAATCCGGGATCATGGTTGGCCTGGGCGAGCGGGAAGCGGAGGTTGTGCGCCTCCTTGAGGATACGGTCGCTACCGGAACCAGCCTGTTCACCATCGGCCAATACCTGCAACCTACACCCGCCAATCTACCGGTACAGCGTTTCGTGGATCCTGACGAATTTGAGCGTTATCATGAGATGGGTATACGGCTGGGTTACAAATCTGTTGCGTCGGGACCGCTGATGAGATCATCATATCACGCTGACCAGCAGGCGAAAACGGTCACGGATATTCCGAGACAGGCCACGATTGGCTAGAGAATCATTCGTAATTTGAAGGAAGCAATTTTGGATCAGAAAAGAGTCTATCTGCTGTTAATTACATCATTAGCCGGGGTGCTGCTAGTTTATTTAGCTTATGGCCCGGCACTCCTTTCGCGTCCTGAGGTTCCGTTGCCATCTGCTGAGGACGCGCCGGATCTCGGCGATCTGCCTTTCCATCAGGCTTTTGTCGGTGAAGAGACATGTCTGACCTGTCACACCACGGGTAGAGACATGCCGGCATTTGACCTGATATCACCTAAAATGCCGCATGAGTATCGGCGTATGTGCGTCCAATGCCATCTACTCCCCCAAGGCTGAGTCGATTAAGGGACCTGTTTGACCTGGACCCCCAGTGGTCACGGGTCCTGGCGAAACCTGTTATACCGAAGCTATTCAAACGTGCACATCCGGGGGTCCAGATCCGGCTGTTTAAATTACTGTCCAGCACGACTGATCTGCGGTTAAGGCCGGTCCTGAATGACTTGCGCAAGCTGGCCCATGATTCGCGACAGGTACATGCAATTCTCAAGCGCCAGCTGAGTGATGGTTCGTGGGGTACGGGAGAGCCGGGCAAGGCCCCCAGCCGTAATCGCCAGCTACTGCTGCTGGCTCATGTGCAAACACTTCGAGCTCTGGCTGATCTGGGCGGTACACGCAAGTGGCACGAAGTGAAGCGTGCCCTGAAGGTATTGCTGGATTACCAGGACGCCGAGGGACGCTTCCCGTTGCCCTATCATCACCAGGCGGCCATCGGAGCGCTGATGCTCGACCTCGGATTGATCCGCAATCCAGCCGTTCACAGACTGGCACATTGGCTGGCGGAGAGACAGCGAACTGACGGCGGCTGGATGCATGTGCAGGTCCGCACCGGCGCTGACAAGGGTAAATCGTGCATCTGGACCACGGCCGAAGTACTCAATTTCCTGTCTCGCTATCCAACTATGCGTATTAAGGAATTCCTCAAACCGGCAGGCGAATTCCTGTTGGCCAATGCCCTGCATCCAAATCACACGACCCTGTTGCCTGATGCCCATAACTGGAATATATTGGCTACAGGTCACCGGGACGTGCAGCTTTTTCAGGGAGGTACGCTGAAGGTGCTGGCCGGATTGAGTCAGGCGGGTTTCAATCCTGGTAATCCGCAGTTCAAGAAGCTCTATACCTGGCTCCTTGAGCAGCAGCTGACTAACGGGCTATTCCCGGCAGCTGCCGGACAGGACCAACGGGGTGACGAGTGGGTAACGGTGAAGGTCCTTGAGGTTGTTAAGACGGTTGAGAGCAGCCGCCCGGACAGATAATTCCATGGTCGGCTCAAGAATGTCAGGCTGCCGCCAAAATGTCATGCCTATCGTCTGATTAACGGTCTAAATACCGTTGGCATGATAGTTGTCGCTAGCACGAGTGCGCCTTAAATTATATTTGATCCATGGGAGTATAACCCTGATGACTGAAGATACGAAAAAAGACGAGATTATAGAAACTATCGATTTCGATGAAGAAGATACGGATGGTTCCGCGCCGGAGAAATATCCGGTGATGCCGCTACGCAATACCGTTCTTTTTCCCCAACAGATAATTCCCATCTATATCGGGCGGGAACAATCCCTTAAGCTGATAGAGGATCTGCCGGAAGGCCACAAGATGCTGGTGGTAGTGGCCCAGAAGGACGGGTCCATTGAGGTGCCCACCGAGAATGATCTGTACACTAAAGGCACCCTGGCGGTGATCATGAAAGTGTTCGATATGCCCGATAATTCCAAATCGGCTATCGTCCAGGGAATTGCACGGGTTAACGTGAAGGAATATTTGACGACCGGCCCATATTTCAAGGCCATTGTTGAGCGGATAGAGGATGTGGTTGATGAGAGCCTGCAGGCAGGCGCGTTGGTCACCAACCTGCGGCAGGTATATCATCACCTGATTGAGGTGGTGCCTTACCTCACCGACGAGCAGGCCGGGGTGCTGTCCAATATCCAGGACCCCGCCAGGGTAGCGGACCGGGCTATCTCCATGATGAATATACCCAACCAGGAGAAACAGGAAATCCTGGAGGAACTGGATATCAAGCAGCGGCTGGAAAAGGCCACGGTGATTGTCAACCGGGAAATCCAGCGCACTGAACTGGGAGAGAAAATCCAGTCGGAGGTGCAGGACGAGATATCCAAGACCCAGCGGGAATATTATTTACGCGAACAGCTCAAGGCCATACGCAAAGAGCTCGGTGAAGACGAGCAGTCCCTGGATCAGAAGGACCTGGAAGAAAAGGTCAAAGAGGCTGGCATGTCTACTGAGGCGGAGAAGGTAGCCATGAAAGAGCTGGAGCGCTTGGGCCGCATCCCTCCCCAGTCACCCGAATTTACCGTGGCCCGAACTTATATCGACTGGCTCACCGACCTGCCCTGGAGCAAGACCACCGACGACAACAACGATCTGAAAAATGCCGGCAGCATTCTTGATGAGGATCATTACGGTCTGGAAAAGACCAAGGAACGCATCCTGGAATACCTGGCAGTGCGCAATCTGAAAGCCCATCAGGATGGCGATGGCAAATTGAAGGGGCCCATCCTGTGTCTGGCGGGTCCCCCGGGAACGGGCAAGACATCCATCGGCCGCTCCATCGCCCGGGCTATGGGACGCGAGTTCGTACGCATGTCGCTGGGTGGCGTGCGGGATGAGGCCGAGATTCGCGGCCACCGGCGCACCTACATCGGCGCCCTGCCGGGACGCATTATCCAAGGCTTAAAAAAAGCCGGGACCAACAATCCCATCTTCATGATGGACGAGATCGATAAGCTGGGCATGGATTTCCGTGGAGACCCCAGTTCGGCCCTGCTGGAAGTACTTGATCCCGAGCAGAATCACGCGTTCAATGATCATTATCTGGAAGTGGATTTCGACCTTTCCAGCGTGATGTTTATCGCTACGGCCAACCGGGCAGACCAGATTCCCGGTCCTCTGCGTGACCGTATGGAGATTCTGGACTTTACCGGCTATATCGACGATGAGAAGATCAATATCGCCAAGAACTTCCTGGTACCCAAACAGATCAAGGAGAACGGGCTGGATGAGAGGCAGATCGTCTTCGAAGATGATGGCCTGCTGGAGCTGATGCACTCCTTCACCCGGGAAGCTGGTGTCCGTAACCTGGAGCGGGAAATTGCCAATGTGGCCCGTAAGCGAGCCCGTGAAGTGGTGGAAGCTATGTCACCGAGCGGTGAAAAGGGCAAAGCCAAATCGAAGGCCAAGGCTAAAACTGATGATAAGCCGGTCCGTATTACCGCTGAGAAAGTACTGGAATACCTGGGACCGGAGCGTCACCATTCCGAGGTAGCCGAACGCGCCAGTGGGCCGGGCATCGTGGTTGGTCTGGCCTGGACGGCGGCCGGGGGCGATATCCTGTTTATCGAGGCTTCCCGCATGCCGGGCAACGGCCAGCTGCACCTTACGGGTCAACTGGGTGACGTGATGAAGGAATCGGTGAAGGCCGCCTGGAGCTACGTGCGAGCCCACGCCGAGGACCTCAAAATCGATCCCACTTTCTACAAGGCCTGGGACGTGCACGTGCACGTGCCGGCCGGCGCTATTCCCAAGGATGGACCATCGGCGGGTGTGGGTATGCTCACAGCCATCGCATCGCTGCTGACGGGCAAGCGGGTGCGCGACGGCGTCGGCATGACCGGCGAAATCACGCTGCGGGGCAATGTGCTGCCCATCGGCGGCGTGAAGGAAAAACTTACGGCGGCCCACCGGGCCGGTCTCAAGCATATTATTTTGCCCACTGAGAATAAAAGGGACCTGGTGGATGTACCGGCCAAGGTGATGGATGACCTGAAGATAACCTTCGTCAAGCAGATGGAGGACGTCCTCAAGGTGGCCCTGGAGAAGAAGCAGTCTACGCCACCGGCCACCGGCCCGGAGAAAAATGGCGAGAAGGAAAAGACACCGGAGGTCCAGACCAGTGAAGAGGTCTTTTCAGCGGATAGCTGACAGCCCTAACTTTAAGACCCCGACGGACGCTTAGCTCAGTTGGTTTAGAGCATCGCCCTTACAAGGCGGGGGTCACAGGTTCGAGTCCTGTAGCGTCCACTCTCTAAATCCCTGGTATTCCGACGAGAAACGGGGATTTACTTATCCACCGAGACTACTCCAGACCAATCGCGTTTTATCCCAAAATTGTTACCTAATTGTTACCTAATTGTTACCTAATTGTTACCACATTGTTACCTGCTCTCTTTCACCCGTCGGCCATCACCGGCCTATGAAGCCGGTGTGCATATATTCTATAGATCTACTCTTCACTCTCGATAATTCGTAATAATCGCTTAGCATCCTCTTTAATGGAAACAGTCTCAGTAGTCATTATCTTAGGCTGAATAGTAATGATTTCATTTAGCTTTGATATGGCTTCCTTCTTTCTCCCAGCGGCTATACATATTTCAGCTAGCCAAAGCCGTGGTAACAACAGTTTCGGGTACATTCGTATGGCGGTAATAAAGCTACTTTCAGCCTCTTCATGGCGTCCTAATTGAAGAAAAGTAGATCCTTGTACAATGTAGATATTTTTATCGTTGAAGTTGGATTTCGAACTTTCTATAAATGGAATGGCTCTTTGGGCTTGCTTTGTATAGGCATAGGCTGCGCCCAGATGGAATTGTAATTCCCCTTCATTAGGTAGCACCTCAATAGCCCTCTCATATTCGATGATTCCATTATGCCACAAGCCTTCAGCAACATACTTCTGGCCTTTCTGCCAGTGAATAAACCCCTCCCCCATATGAACTACCCAGTAGGCGTTGAAGACAAGCAATGCGATTGCAATTGGCAATAGCAGTCGGCTATTCCTGAGGGTTAATCCAAATGTATTTGAGCCTTGTCGATTCTGTATATTGATCGCTAACATGGAGATATTCGCTATTATGAAGAGGAAAATCAGTTTCGTTGGCAGAGCATTCAGTGGATTGTCAACTAAAGAATGCGCGGCAATAACAGTTATAGACCCAACAAGTGCAAAGATTACCCAACTGCGATCATGCTCCCGGCCGGTTTTCTTCATTATTCTAATTGCTATACTAAAGAAGATAACAAAAAGAGCGAGAAATAGTAAAAATCCAACTATCCCCGTTTCAGCTAGGATCTGCAGGTATTCGTTATCTGCCTGCTTCAGATTGGCTGCCAGATCAAAATGGGTCGCATTGGATGGGTCGTCAAAGAAATTCGCCTGGTAATTCAGATATTCTACGCCGTAACGCCCATAACCGATCCCTGCAAGAGGATGATCTGCAAACATGTTCCAAGTGATGTGCCAAATAAATAGCCTGCCCAAGGCTGAGGCGGGATTGAGCTGGTAGATGAATCGTAAGCCAAGAAAAAGAGAACCGATAGCAATGGGAATAGCGGCAATCTGATAAATCCTTCGCTTGAGATATTTCTGCCAGAGCCGGTTAAGCTGTGGAAACAGAGCAATAAGAATACCTGCAATAGCAGCCAGCCAGGCTCCTCGACTCAGGGTCAGGATTAATGCGCATAGAATAAGAGGTAGAGCTCCGATAGATATCGTCTTCCATAATCTCCTTGATGAATATAGACCACTTATAACAGTCAGTGGGAATATGGCAGCCAAGTAGCCTCCAAAGGCATTGGCATGTCCGATGGTGCCTACTACTCGAGGTCCGAAAGGTCTAATTCCTTCCGGATGGAATGGATCTATATTGAAGTATTGAAGAATACCATAGAATGCCATAAACAGACCTGTCAGCGAGATAATTGAAAAGGTTTTTTCCATGAAACGAATTATGGGATCCTCATCATTTTGATCGTGCATCAATTTGACCAGAATGAAAAACATCATGAAATAAAAAGACAGTGTATATCTACCTGATAAATCCTCAGTATCACCTGTGATTATGGAAACTATCATGGGAAGTAGCAGCCAGGATAAAAGAATCAGATCAAGAAGATTTATCTTAAGGCTGGTGTTGGGCTTCGCAAGTTGAATACAGAGCAGGATGGTCACTGAAAATTGAAAAAACAGTTCCTTGGGAACTATATAGCCCCACTTCATACTATTGCACATAATCAATGGTGTTAGAGAGATTACTATTAGTATCGCAACTCTGTGGGTTTTTGATAACATATCTAACGCAACCAGTCTGAAGTCACCAGTGAAATGAAAATGCGCCGGAGATTGCCTCCAGCGCATTGTTCGCTATCAGTCAATTCATGTATCTGACTATTTTAATAAGACCATCTTTCGCGTCTTGTGATATTTATTCGCCTGGATGCTATAGATATAGATGCCGCTTGGGACTTTCCGGCCATCCGAATCCGTCCCGGTCCATATTACCTGCTTATACCCGGCATCGACAATACCATCCACCAGCCGAATAACTTCGCGTCCGAGGATATCGTAGATAACCAAGTTGACGTTCGCATCTTCAGGCAGATCATAAGAAATGGTGGTATTGGGGTTAAAGGGGTTCGGGTAGTTGGGTCTCAGATTAAAACTGATGGGCAGTTGCTCTGCAGATTCTCCTTCATCAGTCTGGTAACCTTTTGCCAAGGACCAATCCACTTCTTCGCCCATGAATTCTCTGACGCGGTAAGTAAACTCCGAATTCGGATGATCGCTCTTCATCTGATTTAAGATCCGATTAGCGGATTCCATATCCAGCCTGTGATCTTTATAGATATGGAATAAATTAAACAGGGCCAATCCGGCGTTATATGATTTTCTATCGCTTACTACTATATCATTCGCGATGGATATGGCTTCATCAATTTTTTCATCAAAAACTAATGAATTAACCAGTATGTTCTTTGCCAATTTACGGATTTCGATGTTTTCGGCATTCCGGCTCAAGTGAACTAAATCATTAGATAGCCCTGGAATATGGTATTGCTGGTGAATTTGGTACAGGCGGATCAGGGCGGTAATTGCCGCAGGGGAATATGGATGCTTCCTGATGATGACTTTATTGGCGTGAATTGCCTTTTCCGGCATATCGTACACCCATAGGTCCTGGGCCCAGGCAGTTAGCCACTCAATAGAGTTCGTGTCAGGTTCGCTGACGGGAGCTGCCACTGACGACCTTTTCCCCAGCGAACTACCTGCGTCTGAGGGTAGGGACGTCCGCCAATTGGCATAATTTACTTTGGAGGGTATATTAAACTTTGCCTCGATAGATGGTGCCGACGTTACACCCCACCACACATATTCTGCATCTATGGTACCACCTGTGTAATTACTATTCATATCGATATTGTAGACGGTATTACTGTAGATGCTGTTATCAGGAGCTATCGCATAGCCATAGGAATCAGAACTACCGATAAAGGGAGCAGCACTATACCAGAGTATAATCCCACCTCCTCCATTATTACTAACATCATTAAGGGCCGGTGTTGACCAGTCTAACTCACTGAAGACCGGTGCACAAAGAGCGTTAACGCCAATGCCCCAATCACTATTATTTTTAATGGAGTTCTTACACAAGCGTGGACTTGACGCATTGCTCATAAGCAGCCCTTGGCTGCTGTTGCTTTTAATGAGGTTGTCTTCCAAGGTTACGTTTGAGGAATTCATACACACTCCAACAGTATTGTATACAAACCTATTCGTCTTGATTTTTGACTCATCTGGTTCTGCAGTCGTGGTGCTGTAAGAGTAAAGGCCCCAATAGTTATTCCTGCTGGTATTATTTGTAATGGTAGGTTCGGCGCTGGATAGATAAATACTGAAATCAGCGTATTCAATAATGGCATTATCGATGATACTGGCATCGTTGCTGGAATTAAAGAATTTTATTCCCCACCAATCCCGTTTTGCAGGGGCAACAGCTGAGGAAGTGAATGTAATCTTATTAACTGGTGTACCATCAGCGGTAAGCGTACCATATATATATAGCCGTTTATCTGCCGCAAACTTCACCTTCGCCCCAGGCGAAACAGTGAGTTTTTTGCCACCAGCTACTGCCAAATCACCGTGAACATATAGGGTACCATGCCCATACCAAGTCTGATCCGTCGCGAAGGTGCCACCAGTTACAGCCTGGTATGGTATGTAATTGTGCTTTGTAACCGTGATATACAACGGTCTGACGGGAGTTTTGAACATATGGCTTGAAGTATTGTCAGCCACGTCATAAAAGCTATCACCTTCATCAGAACTGGAAGCACAAATAGCGGATCCACTTACCCCAGTGCTAACAGAAACACTGTCGCCGTAATCTGTTATCGTGACATTGGTATATTGAGATGGTGTGTTTGTCCAAATTTCTAAGGCAGGATCACCTAACCATAGATAGATTTTGGCATTATACTCCCCAGAAGAACCATGGGAATCTATAGTCCTAGAAATAGCATAGTTAGAAGCATTTCCAATATTAAGTATTCCCAAGTCAAAGATCGCATTATACAGTTGTTTGTCATAGGTATGATTCGGAGTGGTATATGAATGTCGTGTTGCCCCTAAGAATGATACTGCTCCATCGTTAGCTTTAGAAAATGCTTCGGCTAAACACTCACTAGAATAATCAAGCTTAGAATTACTACATGCTATCGAAAAGACAATGGGAATCTTGTCTCCATTACTAAGAGCTCTTGCGTTAGAAGTAGTATAATAATCTCCAAATATATTCCAATCTGTCCAGGCTGTTTCTGAACCATGCCCTCTATAATTAACTGTACCTTTGCCTGCATTTATAGAGTTGGTTACATCAGCATTAGTAGCCCTATCTCCACCATAGCTAGTATCAGCACCATACGCAGTATTGAAAATGGGATACATAATACTATATGTTCCTGAATTCGTGTCCGTGGCATTTCTAATTTCTTCTTTACATCCCTGGTATTTTCCTGGTGCATTCTGCTCATGTGCTACCAATAATGACCTTTTGACCCAATCGCTAATGGGCGGATTTGTTTCATACTTCAAGATCTTACTAACAATGTGATCTACTTCAACCGTTGAAACTGCTGAAATCCTACCAATTGCAATTTCTGGCTTGATATCTCCGGCCAAATTAGAGTACAAGTAATCACCAGGTCCATCAGTTGACATATAAAGATCATCATGATCACCTACTAAAAGAACATGTTTAATATTATAATTGTTATATTCACTAGTAATGTAATTCTTTATCTTTGTTCTATCATTACCGCCGATTGAGCTAAGCATAGTTACTTTAGTTAACAAGCCTTTCCTCGTGTTAAAATCAGCAAAAGGTTTAATATTGGAGATAAAATTATCAACAGTAATAATTAAATAGTCGTAATCAGTGCTAGATGTTGTGGTAATCCCCTTGTTTAATATATTACTATTGATCCCTGTTGTGTTTTCTATACTTAAAAATTCATAGTTTAAAATAGCGTTCTTATATATTTTTTCCCATTCAGGGGAAACAGGTCTTCCTGGAACAACAAGTACATTAGTATTACGTATTCCATAATATTCTAATCTAACTGTCAGACTTTGGTATATATTTAATTTTCCTGTTGCGGGATTATATCTTATGGGGTAGGTTCTTAAAGTATTAACCCTAACATCCCTCCATGTTGTTGGTTCCCCCAACCCTACTGCAGACCTTGGATAAAACCAATTGCTTTCATAAAAGGTTCTGTCTATGATAAAGTCCTTCTTCTCTCCCTCAAATACAGGTTCTTGAAATGGATAAACTCGATATCCATCTAAAATAATTACAGTCGAATCAAGTATAGTTGCTCTGATTTCAGCAGCATCCGGTATTCCAATTAACTCTGTTATTACAGGTAGTTGAGGTTTGCCCACCCCAAGCGTAGTGAAATAACCCGGCAACCTGAGTTTATGAAAAGTCTCATTCCCTTCGGTTACTTCCTGCACTTCCATCCCAAAAATAGTAAACTCGATAACTGTTTCATTATTATTTGAGCTTAGTACACGGACTTGAGGTTTTTCTTTTGTTGTAGTCTTACCAAAAGACACCCATTCTCCATTTGCAATAGTTGCGCTTAATGCTACAACTATTAGAAATCGAGGAATCGACATGCATTTTATTATTCTTGACATTATTAACTCCTTAGCCTTGATAATAATAAGGAACTATTGAATTAATACCATTTTTTTCGTTTTTCTTAATGCGTCTCCTCTCAGTTTTAATTGATAAAGGTAGACGCCAGATACTACAACATTTCCTTTTTCATCCTTCCCATCCCACATGACCTCATAAGAACCTGTGGTCTGGTTTTCTCTAACTAATGTTCTCACAGCCTTTCCCGATATGCTGAAGATCATTAGCTCGACATCCTGAGCCTTTTTTTTCAATTCATAACAAATCATAGTCGATGAATTAAAAGGATTTGGGTAATTCTGATAAAGAGTGAAATATTTCGGAATCTCTTGTACTCCTTTTCCCCCTTCATTTAATCCCATGATATTTCCATTATCATCTGTTTTGATAAGGTAGATATTAGGATCACCTTCCTGGTATATTGTTCCGGTAATAATATATCCACCATCAGTGGTTTGATGAACTGAGTTGCCTTTATCACCGCTATGACCACCAAAGGTTCTAGTCCATATTGTATCACCAGCAGAATCAGTTTTAATAAGATACACCCCCCATGAGCCCGTAATACCGTATGGGTATGTAGAACCGGTTATGATATATCCCCCATCATTAGTCTGCTGCACAGACTCGCCAGCACTGGAACCATCCACTTGGCCTATTTTCTTGGTCCAAAGTGTTCCGCCTAAAGCGTTTGTTTTAATGAGATAAACGGAGGATTCAGATTCATATCCTCCTGGGGGTCTGGTTAATCCGGTTATGATATAACCATTGTCGGTGGTTTGCTGGACGGACCTTCCACAATCATATTCACTATCACCATAGGTTTTGGCCCAGAGACTATTGCCTAACGAATCGGTTTTAACGATATACACATCACTGTCATTTTCACCGGTTATAATATACCCGCCATCAGAAGTCTGCTGGATACAATAGCCTATACTTCCCTGCACTGCTCTGGTCCAGAGTGTATCACCGATTGAATCCGTTTTAATGAGATAAACATTGAAGCCAACTGGCCCATAGGATCCATTATATCCAATGATAATATATCCGTTGTCACTAGTCTGCTGAACGTAATAGCCAACATCAAAACCACTTCCCCCGAAGGTTCTTGTCCAGACCGTATCACCCATTGCATTGGTCTTAATAAGATAAACATCGGCACTCCCTAGACCATAAGATTCAGTAAACCCAGCTAGTATATATCCATTGTCACTCGTTTGCCGAATAGAATAGCCTGTATCAAAACCACTTCCTCCAAAGGTTTTTGTCCAGAGTGTATCACCGATTGAATCCGTTTTAATGAGATAAACATCATAATAACCCGAACCGTAGGAAGTCGTTCTTCCAGCGATGATGAATCCACCATCAGAGGTTTGCTGAACAGAGTAGCCATCGTCAATCCCACTTCCCCCGAAGGTTCTTGTCCATCTTTCCATACTGAGCAGATATGATCCAGGAATAGCTAATGATGATAACAAAATAATTCCACCCATAACGCTTTGCTTATATTGGGTGATAGATCTCATGACGCACTCTCCAATACTAGACTCAAGTTGTATTTTCGTTGTGGATGGTTCCCGCTAGGGGAGTAGAAGAGGCCCGGCAGGGGTGAAGTAGGAAGGGGAAGTGCACGAAGCCTCTTGGGCCTGGCTTGACCAGAATTATTGATGAGATCACGATTGAACCGAATAACAAATTCGTCCTCTATATCTAGAATCTGCACACTAAGTACCTGAATATTTTTAATTTCCATAAGAATATCAGGACTGTACTCAATTGCACCTTTTGCCAGTCATCATACAATCATTTTCGGGTAAAGTCAAGTCTAATATGGATAGTAAGACCATTTTATCCTGTATTGTATTCTGTCAGTACTGTTCCGAATCAGAGCAATATGGACCAAACTGGACTGAAAAATGTGAGACGCTTTTGATATATCATGCTTTAATCGGGCTTCAATTAACACATTTTC
>DAOWIJ010000245.1 GCA_030640955.1 Fidelibacterota bacterium | reverse complement strand
GATATCTATTGCCGGATACACCCGACGGTCGCTAAGGTTCCGGTCTAACGCCAGCTCCATGTTGCCGGTTCCTTTGAACTCCTCGAAAATGACGTCATCCATACGACTGCCGGTTTCAACCAGGGCCGTTGCCACGATGGTAAGGCTACCGCCTTCCTCGATTTTTCGGGCAGCGCCAAAGAAGCGCTTGGGCTTCTGCAATGCATTGGCGTCAACGCCCCCTGATAATATCTTGCCGCTGTGGGGAATGACCGTATTGTGGGCCCGGGCCAACCTGGTTATGGAGTCCAGCAGGATCATAACGTCGCTACCTACTTCAACCATTCGATGTGCCCGTTGAAGGACCATTTCCGCCACCTGCACGTGACGCTCAGCCGGCTCATCGAACGTAGAGGCAATTACCTCAGCGTCAACCATCCGTTTCATCTCAGTTACTTCTTCGGGACGCTCGTCTATTAAAAGGATGATCAGGTAAATGTCCGGATTGTTCGCCGTGACTGCATTAGCAATTTTCTGGACCAGCACGGTCTTGCCGGTCTTGGGTTGGGCTACAATCAGGCCACGCTGTCCCAGACCTACGGGAGCTACAATGTCGATCATTCTGGCGGAGTATTCCTTGGTGGTAGTCTCAAGGATCATCTGCTCCACCGGGAATTCAGGAGTCAGGTCGACGAAGTGCGGCATTTTCTTTATCTCATCAGGAGAAATGCCGTTTACCGCGTCGACACGCAGCAGAGCAAAAAAGCGCTCGTTATCCTTTGGCGGCCGGATTTGTCCACTGATCAGGTGTCCTGTTCGTAGCCCGAAACGCTTGATTTGCGAGGGAGACACGTAAATGTCCTCTGGCCCGGGCAGATAGTTGAAGTCGGGCGAGCGCAGGAATCCATAACCGTCAGGCATTATTTCCAGTACACCCCGGGAGTAAACATTACCCTCTTTTTGAGCCTGGGTTTCTAGTATTCGGAGAATCAGATCATGTTTCTTCAGACCTGAAAATTCGGTTACATCCAGATCCTGGGCCATTTTGGCTAGATCTTTGACCCTTAGCGACTGGAGTTCACTGATATCCATTGAATGTTCCTTTTTGGTGTTTTCAGTCAAAATTTTAAAAGGTAAAACGATTTACTATTCAGTCATAACGTTCGATTTGCTTTCTGGGCGCAGTATAGACAGCCCACAACAACTTGCATGATAAATCAGTTCCCGGTGTGTGTACTGACCGGCATGATTATGGCGTTGGTGGCCAGTCGTATTTGTTTTCATCAGCAGACTAATGTTTTTGTCAGTCCCTGGAGGAGCCGGTAACCGGAATTGCCGTCATGTACAAGTTATAACCGGGTCGTAATCACCGGTTCTGCCGAGATATCCGTATGAATTCCCTAAGATTTTGCGCTTATAGCTATTGAATAGGTTAATGCAGTACTAAAGAAAGTGTGATCTCAGGGAAACCGGTTGAGAAGGACGAGATACCAGTGTGAAGTTGAATTATTTACGCCACCATGTCAAATGATATTTTTAAGGCTTCCGCCACTGCCGGTCCGAGATAATGAGAACCCAGAATAACAATCAGATCGTTCTCTTTGGCCTTCCCGGCGGCCGTATTAATAGCCGCCACCGGATCAGGGATAACTTCCGGTTCAGGCCTGTCGTGTTGCAGGTACGTGGTCAGATCGTCCGCCGCCATATAGTGCCTGATGCCGGTTTGCGTTAATATTATTCGATCAAATCCCTGACAGGCCACCTGCAACGCTTCGCAGGCGCTTTTCCCTGTTTGCAACGCCAATACCAGCCATTTTAGACCGGTAACTGTTTCTTTTTCAAAGGTAGACCAGAAAGCTTCGAAGCCATGTGGATTGTGGGCCACATCAAAAATTATCCGTGGCTTGGAGCGTATAATCTGGTATCTGCCGGGCCAGACCGCCTGCCGGATAGCCTCCCTTGCTGTCCCCTCGTCGTACTCATGGCCCAGTATAACTTGAGCGAGCCGTCTGGCTAACGCCGCGTTGAGCCGCTGGTGTTCACCAGGCAGCCATTGCAGATGGGGAATATCGGCAGTGGCCGGAATGAATTCCACCTGAGCCTGCCGCTCGGCGGCCATATCCCGGATCACCGCGGTGACGACTGGACTTTGGGGAGCGGAATAGCAGGTTCCGCCAGATCTGATAATGGCGGCCTTTTCTTGAGCAATAGCTTTGGTCGTTTCTCCCAACATATCCATGTGGTCCAGGTCGATGGGTGTTAACGCGGCCCATTTTGCCCCGGCGGCGGTGGTGGCGTCCAGGCGACCGCCCAATCCCGTCTCCAGGACCGCCAGATCGACGCCGCATTCAGCAAAGTACGACAGAGCCATGACTGTAGTGGCCTCGAAAAAAGTGACATCGAGTTCCTCCAGTGTGGCCCGGTATGTTTTTATCCAGTAGACCATATAATCATCCGGAATGCAATGATCACCCACTCTGATACGCTCATTAAAACGGAGCAGGTGGGGTGAAGTATACAATCCCGCGATGACCCCATGCCGCTTCAGAATCCACCAGGTGATGGCCGCCGTGGATCCTTTGCCGTTGGTGCCGGCAATCTGGACCGCTTTGACCTTATGGTGTGGATTGCCGCATTTCTCCAGCAGCTGCCTGGTGGGCCCCAGCCCCAGTTTGATACCCTTGCGTTCCAGTTTGAACAGGTAATCGATTTGCGCCGTCCGGGTCATTATTTGTCAGGTTGGGCTGCCAGGCCGATGCGGCCCAGGGGGGACTGTACTATCAAAAGCCGGGATTCACGCCAGAAACCCCTATTGACCGGCAAGCATGGCGCTTTCCTGCTGCTTCTTGAACTTCAGAATGGCGTTGAGGATACCTTCCGCCAACAGCTGCCGGTACTGGCTCTGTCCCAGTTTCTTTTCTTCATAGCGATTGCTGATAAAACATAATTCAACAAGCACGTTCGGCATGGAAGCGCCAACAAGTACATAAAATTCACCCTGCTTTACACCCCGGTCAGGGCTGTCGACTTTTTTGACCAATTCGCTCTGGATAATGCCGGCCAGGGTTTCACTTTCTTTCAGCCAGGCGCTTTGTGCCATGGTGGAAAGGATCAGTGTCTCATCGGAAAACTCTTTGTATTTATGATTGGATTCTTCCAGGGCAATCACGCTGTTTTCCTGCTGCGCCATGGCAATGGCTTCTTCGGTCCTCGAGGGCGCCAGCAACCAGGTTTCGATGCCGCGGGCGGTACGGTTGTTCTTGACACTGTTCACGTGGACGGAAATGAAAACTTTTCCACCGGCTTCGTTCGCCATCCTGGTCCGCTGGAATAGCGGGACAAAAACATCCTCATCCCTGGTATACACAACTTTCATATTGGTGCGACGCCTGATAAGCTTCCCCAGACGGAGACTCACATCCAATACGACGGTCTTTTCCATCAGACCGCCGTGGCCAATGGTGCCCGCGTCTTTGCCTCCGTGGCCGGGATCGATCACAATCGTATCCAGATACCATTGTTTACGCATCTCTTCAGGCCGGTTATTTTTACGCCGGTCCGGATTGCGCAAAGCGATGTGCAGCTCACGGCCTTCCTGAACCTGGTAAACTTCCGGCAGCGGTACCTGCTCGGTCAGCTTGAAGCGCAATTCAGCGGAATTATCCAGTTGGCGGCCCCTGGCCGATCTGATCAGGCCTCCCAGGGAAGAATGCCCCAATTCCAAGGTATCGACTAAAGCATCAGGCACTTGCACGACCAGCCAGCCGTTATCGGTGATATAACGGACCACGTTACGCATATCGAACTGGGCACTGGTCCTGATTCGGAT
>DAOWIJ010000107.1 GCA_030640955.1 Fidelibacterota bacterium | reverse complement strand
GGGCAACAGCTGCATGCAGAGCCATGGTGACGGTCGTTACAACCAGATCGCATTGATTCAGCAGACTGATGAACCTATCAATGGGAAATGTGCCCAGGTATAGGGATCCAGTGGCGGTCTGAATACGCAGGTTTTTCTCGTGTTCGTCCGGGCCACCCAGCAATAAGACCCGGTAGCCGCCGGTCAGTAGATCGTTGGCCAGTTGTATCCAGTAATCCTCGGGCCACAAGCGGGTGAGCCAGCGTTGCCCGCAACCGGTATTCAATCCGATCAGCGGCCCGCCCTTCGGCAGCAACCATTGGTCGGCATGCTCCTCGAACGCAAGGGTGTATTTTTCACCGTTGAACGTGTAGCCGCACATTTCAAAGATTTCCTGCGGGTAAGACTTTGTATTGCTCTGGCCCAGATCATCAAAAAGACCGGTGAGGAATTTATGCTCGGCCAGTTCATTTACGGGCGCCGGTACACCGTTACGCAGCGTATAGCCGAACCTCTGGTCAGCCGTGATCCGACGGGCAAGAGCACAGGCTTCGGCGTCCTTATCCAGGTTGATCAGGATATCGAACGGCACCTGCTCGATAAAGGTGATGCTTTCAAGGGTAAAGGGAAGCTTACGGTCGACCGACGGGGGCAGAAATTCCGGTGAATAAGTCAACCAGAACAGCTGACTCTTTGGGTAGGATGCCTTTAGCGCTTCGATCAGAGGTGTCGTGCGGATTACATCTCCCAGGGCTCCCAGCTTAATGATCAATATTCGTTCAGCAACCGGATCATAGTAGGGACAATCCTCACAGTGCACCCCTTCCAGTTTGTGATAATCGCATGGAATATGACCCTTGAAATGGCGGCAATCGTAGCTGATAATCATGGAGGGAAAATTAACAATATGGTAGGTACAGGGGTAACAACAGAATTTTTCAAGAGAAAAGATCTGAAAAATGCGAATCTACCTCCGTATAGCCACACCTCTTTTGAGATATGGTGCGGACCTTGATAGCTGGTTAATTTGGGCCGTGTCCGAATTGCCCAAAGTCTGTTGCATAGTCCTTAACTGGAACGGTCGTGAATACCTGCCTGCGTGCCTGGAATCCTTGCTGCAAATGGATTACGGGAACCTGGAAATTGTGGTTGTGGATAATGCCTCAACTGATGGCTCGATCGATACTCTCAAGACCGACTATCCAGGAATTACCCTGATTGAGAATCAAGAAAATCTATTTTGGGCCGGCGGCAACAACGTCGGGCTCCAATATGCTCTGGATCAGGAAGCCGATTACACTTTTCTTCTGAACAACGACATCATTGTATCGCCAGAGTTAGTGACCAGACTGGTGGCGCGAGCCGAAGCCGACCCCACTATTGGCGCCTTGGGGCCCAAGATCTACTACCATAGCGATCCTGATCGCATATGGTTTGCCGGTGCGGAGGTCAGTATGTGGCGCGGTATGCTGCGTCACAGGGGCATTAGAGAGCTGGACACGGGCCAATACGATAGCACTACGGAAACAGCTTACGTTACCGGTTGCGCATTAATGGTACGTAAGGCGGCTGTGCAGGCAATCGGGTTGATAGATACATCGTTCCGCTTTTACGGCGAGGACGTTGACTACTCTTTTCGCGTCCAGCGCGCCGGCTACCAGCTGGCTCTGGAACCTGAGGCAGTCATGTGGCATAAGGTGAGTGCCTCGTTAGGAGTCACATCCTGGCGTAAAATCGGACTACGGTTGAGGAGCAATCTGAAGCTGTACCGCCGTTACTCGCCTGTCTGGGCCTGGTTTACCACGATTCCCGTGTTCCTGGTCCTTGACGGGCTCAGGATTCTGGCGCTGGCCTTATCAGGCAGGTTGAAACCCGGCAATGATGGGTAAATCGGGTGGCCGTCATTTGAGTAATTATTCCGGTATTTATCCAATGGCAATAAATTCAGCCCGGCCATTGAGCTAATTAATGCTGTCACAAATTATTTGCATTATCAATCGTTACGGAGGTAAGAATTGAAAGCAGTAATCCTTGTCGCCGGAGTATCCAGAAGGCTGTATCCCAGCACGAAAGACCTGCCCAAGTGTCTCTTGCCGGTGGCGGGCAGCACTATCCTGGAATATCAGTTAAGCACTCTTCAAGAGGCGGGTATCAGGGACATTACTTTGGTTCTTGGCTACCGCCGTGAACAGATAATTGAGGTGGCGCAATCCGGGTTTCCCGGGATTAATTTCACCTTCATTGTCAATCACCATTTTTTTGAGACCAACACAGCCTATTCCCTGTGGCTGGCGGGTGAGCAATTCAAGGGTCACGACTTTTATTACCTTAACGGCGATGTCCTGTACGTCCCGGAATTGATCAAGCGGCTGGAGCAGTCAGGATTTGCTAACAGCCTGGCGGTGGAGGTAAAAACGTGCGGCGATGAGGAGGTGAAGGTTATAACGGATGGTGAAGGCCGGGTAAGGGATATTGGCAAGGAAATCGATCCCCGGGTGGCCCTTGGAGAATTCATCGGTGTGGCCAAATTTTCGCGGGATATTACGGTTGCCTTTCATGAAGCACTGAGTGAGATTGTATCGGCTGGTCTGAATTCGGCCTATTTCGAATTCGCCCTGAAGCAGATTGCAGGTAGCCATGCTCTGAATGCAGTGGATGTAAGTGACCTGCCCTGTATTGAAGTAGATTTCCCGGAAGATCTGGAAAAGGCGCGGGAGATGGCAGCTTTAATTAAATCAACCTCGTAATAAGAAGCTCAAATAGCCTGAAGATCGTAGACCCTTTACGTAGGATGGTTATTAAGACTGCCTCCTTGTGTTCTTGTGCCGGAATCCGAATTAGTAGTTATGGGGCAAGAAATAGGGGCGGGCGGTAGCAATATACGTCCATCATTGTCTTGCCATCATTTCTCGCCCGTCACGACCCGAAGCAGATGGGCCTGCTCCTTGCCGTCACGCTGGTAGAAGCACCGGACCGTGTCAACATTGGTAGATACGAGTTTCAGGGCAGCCTTAAAGTCGGCCCGGGGGCCATCGATATGTGTATACTCCTCCGAGTGGAACAGGTATAGCCGGTTCTCCGAAAATGATTCCGCCAATTCGGTTACGTTCATTCGATTGAATTTCCAATAATTCCTGCTAACTTCCGCCCGGTTGTCCGAAAGGGAGATGATGAGTGCATTAAATCCCCAGTCCATGCAGACTATTTCACGCCCAGGGTACTGATCACCCAGCTTGGCAATTTCATAATTCGCGTCGGAGAATACCCCACTCCCACCCGTATGAACGATCGCTTGGTGAAACCGGCCAACCTGCATGGTCGAACCAATCGCGATGAGTAGCACCACTCCCCAAGCGGCAGTCCGGTTCCAGGGAATCCGGTCCCATTGGCCCCACGCATGGGACAGGACTAGGGCCACTACCATGTGCGGGAAGGGGTAGAGCATGAGCAGCTGATGTCCCCGCAAGGCGGTAGGCGAAAAGCAGGAGTAAATCAGAATTAAGAAGATCATAGATACAAGGAAGAGGCTTATCCTGTCGATCGGTCTGGCTTGTGCTTTTTGCCAGATGAGCTTGCCCACCAGGATGCCCATCGCTAGTGGGAATACCGACGCCATGGGTGAACCGGTGAAATTCCAGCCGATAACCGTCGGGTGCCGGCCTGAGGTTATCACCTCCTGCAGATAGGTGCCGCCCACAACGGCTGGCAACTGCTGCAACCGGGCACACAAGTTGGTGATGAAGTCCAGGTTATCTACTCCCATCCCGGTTTGGCGGAAATTTTTCAGCATAGGGACGAAG
>DAOWIJ010000086.1 GCA_030640955.1 Fidelibacterota bacterium | reverse complement strand
TCTTTTGAGTAATGTCAAAATCAGCGATTACTCCGTCTTTAAGGGGGCGCACTGTCTCAATATTGCTATGGGTCTTACCCAGCATCTCCTTGGCTTCGCTGCCGACTGCGATAACTTTATCGCTGTTCACCAGTTTGGCCACAATCGAGGGTTCGTTAACCAGCAATCCCTGGCCCTTGACCCATATCAGGGTGTTGGCAGTACCCAGATCAATGGCAATATCTTTTGAAAAAGCGTTAGCGTAACTGAATCTGGTGTTTCCGTCAGAAACCATTAGGTCTGATCTCCATTAGTGTCTGAAATGCCTCGTATGAGTCAAGATCATGGGAATACCGCTTTTTTCCGCGGCAGAAATTACTTCATTATCACGCCTGGAACCACCCGGCTGTATAATACCTCTGATACCCAGCCTGGCGGCGGCCTCGATGCTATCGGGAAAAGGAAAGAAGGCGTCTGAGGCCATGACGGCTCCCTCAAGGCTTAACTGGGCCTTCCCCGCCTTGATTCCCGCCAGTTCAACGGCATCTATCCGGGACATCTGCCCGGCTCCCACACCCAGCAACTGTACGTAGTTGCAGAAAACAATAGCATTTGACTTGACAAATCTAACCAATTTCCAGCCCAGGCGTATGGCCTGCATCACATCTTTGGCCGGTTTTTCGGAGGTCGCCACTTCCCAATGATCCTCGCTCTGGAAAGTATCCCGGTCCTGAACGAGAAAACCACCGGCCACAGATCTGATATCCAGACCACGATCCGGATCATTATCCAACAGCTGCAACAGACGCAGGTTCTTTTTACGCATCAGCCGCTCCAGTGCTTCAGCAGAAAAAGAAGGAGCAATGATACATTCCAGAAAGAGTTCCGCCAGGGCTTCGGCGGTTTCTTTATCCACCTCCCGGTTAAAGGCGACAATCCCGCCGAAGCTGCTGATTGGATCGGTGGTCAATGCCCGACGATACGCTTCGGCAGCAGTCGCGCCAACGGCGAAACCACACGGATTGGCATGCTTGATGATCGCCACGGCCGGTTCTTCAAATTCGCGCACAATAAGGCAAGCTGCCTCGATATCGGCGAAATTGTTGAATGATAGTTCCTTGCCGTGCAGCTGCTTCCAGGGGGGACTGGCGCCAGCGGGCAGGTAAAAGGCGGCTGCCTGGTGGGGATTCTCACCATAACGCAAACTCTGTTGCAACGTCGCTGAAATGGACAGCTGGTTATCTTTACCGGTAAAGTAATCCGCGATAAGGCTATCATAACGGGCCGTTACGGAAAACACATGCTCCGCATACTTTTGTCGGCTGCCTTCCGGAATATCGCCCTGATGGGCAGTATAAGCCTCCTGGAAAGCAGCGTACTGGCCCGGTTCTGAAAGGACCAGGACGTGCCGGTAATTCTTGGCCGCCGCCCGGAGCAGGCTGGGTCCGCCAATGTCAATATATTCCACCATTTCCTGGCGTGTCAGGCCCTTTGCCAGCATCTGTTCAAAGGGATACAGATTGACCACGACCAGGTCGATTGCCTGCTGGCCAAGGCGCTCAAGATCTTTGATATGCCGCTCTTTATCGCGATCAAAAAGGATGGGGCCGAAGACCCTCAAATCAAGCGTTTTCAGACGGCCGTCCATAAGACTGGACTGCCCCGTAATATGCTCCACCGGGGTAACCGGTATGCCCAGCTGTTCGATATAAGCAGCCGTTCCGCCGGTGGAGATAATCTCAAAGTCATTGTCCCGCAGGAAGCCCGCCAGCTCAGCCAGACCGTTCTTATCCCAGACGCTTACAAATGCTCGTTTCAAGACCTTCCTTTCAGGTTATTCATCATATTCGCCGGCGCATAGCGAGGCAACCACCCCGGGATATAAGCGATGCTCCTGCTCAAGCACTCTGGCAGCCAGGGTCTCGGGAGTATCATCGGGAAGCACCGCTACCCTGCTCTGGGCAATAATGGGCCCGTGATCATAGATTTCGTCAACAAAATGCACCGTTACGCCAGATTCCTCACAACCGGCTTCGATCACCGCTGCATGCACTCGCAGACCGTAATATCCACGGCCGCCAAAATCAGGCAACAGGGCGGGATGGATATTCACCATCCGCCGGGGAAACGCCCGGACAACAACAAGAGGCACAAGCTTGAGATAACCGGCCAGCAGGATATAATCGGCTGACGCCTCCTGCAACCGCTCCAGTAGATCTGACGAACTCTGATCTGCCGCTGGAAATATGTACACCGGTATATCCTGCGCCCGGGCATAATCAACCGCGCCACAGTCCGCTTTACTGGCAACCACCAACTCTATCCGGCCATCGATCTCACCCGCCAGGATCTTCTGGTGAATGGCGCGAAAGTTGCTGCCGCCTCCGGAGACGAATACTGCCAAGTGCTTCATTAAGTGATTACCGGTAGCCGTTCCACAATACTTTTCTCAATCTGATCCAACCGGTCCTGGTCTTCAAAAATGTTAAACTGATTGGTATCGATCACCATTACGTTTTTTATATCAATAATACTTTCGATCCAGCGGTCGTACGAGATATTCAGACGATGGAGATATTCCGGATCGATGTGGCGCTCGAAATCGCGGTCCCTGCCCCGAATGCGGGACAGCAGAGTGTCCGTAGAGGCCTTTAAATAGATGATCAAATCGGGCTCCCGCAGGTAAGCCGTCATCACTGAAAAGAGATCCCGATAGTTATCCCAGTCGCGCTGGGTCATCATTTTCATATCGTAAAGGTTGCGGGCAAAAATTTCAACATCTTCGTAGATTGTCCGGTCCTGAACCACGCCACCTTTCGCGCCGGCCATCTCGGAGTGGGTCTTAAAACGATGGTGCAGGAAGTAGATCTGCAGGTGAAAGCTCCACCTGTGCATATCACCATAAAAGTCAGCCAGATAAGGATTATCTATCACTGACTCAAAGTATGACTTTAAGTTTAGCCGCTGGGCAATGTTCTCGGTGAAGGTCGTTTTTCCAACTCCGATGTTCCCGGCAACGCCGATGAAGTGGTTCACGCTGCCAGGCTTCCCTTCAACTTCAAACCATCCGGGCTGAGACTATCCAGCTTAACCGGCCGTATGGTGCGTTTCAGGTCACCGGGCGATGTAACGCTGACCCTCAAATAGTTCGGCGATACCCCTTCGTGCTCATTCTCAGACCCAGCATTCTGTTCAAAATAGACTTCCACGGTTTTACCGATAAACCGCCGGCCATACTCCCTTTTCTTCTTTCGACTGATTTCATGTAAAATCGAGCTGCGCTCCTTGCGAATCTGCGGCGCTAATTGGCCGGGCAGGTTGGCAGCGGCCGTGCCCATGCGCTCAGAATACCGGAATATGTGATGATAGCTTAAAGGCAATGCCGCCAGGGCATCCGCCAGAATGTTGAAATCCTCGTCAGTTTCGCCGGGGAAACCGACGATTACATCCGTGCCAACGGCGGCGTCCGGATTTAACGACGTAATATGCGTCACTAAATCGGCAAAATCTGAAAAGCTGTACCTGCGACGCATGCTCGCCAATATCCGGTCCGAGGCATGCTGCAGAGGAATATGGAAATGGGGGCAGATGTTCCGGCGTTCATTCATCAATTGCAGGAGTTCGGGCGTCAGCAGATTGGGTTCAATGGAACTGATCCTGATTCGCGCCTCATCGGACAACCGGCTCAGTCTGTCCAGGAGCGCCTGGAAAGTATGCTTGCCGTCACGCCAGGTCCCGATATTAACCCCCGTCAGCACCAGTTCCAGATAACCCCTGTCAACCAGTTTTCGGGCTTCATCCAGACAGGCCTCCAGAGGCCGGCTGCGGCCACGACCCCTGGCCGCCGGTACGATGCAATAGCTGCAGGTGTAATCGCAGCCATCCTGGACCTTCAAAAAAGCTCTGGAACGGCTGGTCGCGGCCACAAAGGGCCGATTGTCATAAGTATCAATTTCACCAGCAGGAGTAACCATTATGAGAGGTTCAACTGTGCCACCGCTTTCATAATCTGACAGCACTTGCAGGATATTATGTTTGTCCCGGGTGCCCAATACAAGGTCTACTCCGTTCAAGGCGGTTAACTGGTCGGGACTCACCTGGGCATAGCATCCCACCGCGGCTATCCTGCCCCTGGGCGAACTGCGGATCGCTTTCCTGATGGCCTGCCTGCTCTTGGCATCAGCCTCGTTAGTGACCGTGCACGTGTTTATGACTGTCAGGTCGGCCGGCTGCCGGAAAGGAACAACGGTAATACCGGCATTGCGAAACTGCTCAGCCAGGCTGTCTGTTTCGGCCTGGTTCAACTTGCAGCCCAGTGTATGGAAACTGGCTGTCTTAATGGAGTGCCTGGCTGCTGTTTTCTTCACCATCTTTGCGGTAGGCGAGAGCCCCACGCTCTCATCCTGAAGGTTAATCTCCTCATGTTTGCTCGATTTGATGCCCTGGGTATCAAATTGGGCTAACTGGTTCCAATGAAACTAAAGAAATTAGTCGCGGAGAGGAGTTGGGAAAATAAAAATCCAGCATAGTGTGGATTAAACAATGGCCTGCACCAGATATGGCATAGAACTGAGCGCTCAAGCCGGTCTTGCCGGGTGCTCCTGGCCCTGTTTTGCGGGACACCTATCCCAATGGTAGCACCAATTGCATAATATCGACTCATTGGACGCCATTTCGGCTGGATGGAGGTCCGCCGCCTGCAAGTGATCAATCCGCTTCTTCAGCATATTGACCGACCGCCGGAAGTTCCATCCGACATCCTCGATAACCAGGTCCCGGCCATGTCTCAGGTAGTGCCAGGCTACATCGACTCGCTGAACTGATGGCATATTCCGTATAAGGGCCAACCAGTATATCCGCATCTGCAAATCGCTGCGCGCCTGTGCAGGACTGAGCATTCTCTTCCCCGTCTTATAGTCATGGATAGACCACCTTCCGGACCCGTGGTCATCCACCCGATCAATGACACTCCGTAACCGGTAGTTGGCGTCATCATCCAGGCATACCATGAGGTCGATTTCCGTACCGTGTACCGGCTCATCAAAGGGGTAATTGCGTCGAAAATAGCCCGCCAGCGAGCGCAAGCCCAACTGGTAATAGTCACTCGCCTGCCACTGCGCAGTCATTATCATGATGTTGCTATCCCAATTCCCGGTCCACTGGCTGTTGAACCGATTGATCAGGTCATCGAAAAGTATATTGCTGTCCTTACGGCGTTCATTGTAGAGCCATTCCAGGGCCTCATGCTGGCAGATGCCCAAATAGCTCTCAATAGAGCGGGCAGGTTCCGGGATCTTTTCAATATACCGGAAGCGATAGTGGGCGGGGCATTGCTTGAATAGTTGCAGACGGGAATATGAATAGTATTCGTCGGGCAAGGCGTTAACCTAATACCATGCCGAACCCCGGGGATAAACTGACCGACTCTGATCAAGCCTGAAATCGCCGAACATATTGACGTCCACGAAGAAGAAACGCCAACCCTTATCATAATAGAGCCATACCTGATAGGGTTTGCTCTGAGAATCGAAGGGGTGCCGCTCAATCTCATCCGGTGGCCCATAGACAATGTAAACCATGCCAAAGTCCGTTTCCCACCCTTCCCGGTAAGATTTGAAGTGCTGATTAGAGTAGGCCACCCGACGGTAATATTCGTCCATCAGCTCATTGCGGGGCGTGTTCGGCGAAGGATCGAGAGCCCGCCAGAATTCCTGGAACAGCTCGTGGCCCTTCTCACGATCGGCCTGTTTCATTTCATTGAGCTGTTCACGCGAGGTAACGTAGCGGATCTGCTCAATAGCCTTATCTATGTCCTTGATAAGTTGAGAGAACCCGGTCCAGTCGATAGTAATGGGGAAAGTACGGCTGGTTGTCATCCCCGCCCCGGACAGTTTCACTTCCAGCTGGTACTCCCTTCCAGTCAACGGTTCAGTCGCCTGCGGAATCAGGTAGGTTGAAATCGTACTGCTCAGAGGCAGTATCTGTTCATGACCGGCAATTTCCTCGTCATCGTCATCCTTGAGTGAATACTGTAGAGTAACCTCCATAGGATCACTGGTAGGATTCCGCACGCTCAAGTAAATATAGACCGTATCCACATTATCCGAAATACGATTGCCTATCTTTGGCATGATTACAATTGGCTCACCGTCAACGTACTTAATTTCGGTAGCCAGCAAAAGATCACTGAGCACCAGGCTATCCGGGGAAATTGGATTGATCACAATCTCCTCCCTGGCGCCGAAGGTATTGCGGTTGTCCAGGTCAACCAGTTGAACCACCACCTCGTATTCGCCATCGGGTACAATAATGTTGACACTGGAATGATGGGCGCTATCCGGATTCCTGGTGGCCTTGAAGGTCGGCCGGGAGATTTCTTCCCGCCAGATATGGGTGGCCAGTGCTTTATCCTGGTCCCCGACAACGAATAGCGATATTTCAAAGGCGGCTTTGAACTCATTTCCGGAACGAACAAATACCAAATTGGATAAGTGGATCCGGATAAAAACACGCAGCTCGATTGAATCGGCCAGTTGGGTCGGGAACTGACTGATTTGCATGGTGAGGCGTTTACCCTTCTGATCGAGATTGTCATCGCGTGGCTGATCTTTGGCCTGCGTCTGAGCGAGACCGAGAACCATCGATAAGCCCAGAAGCAAGGCCGTGGTATGTGCTCTATTCAAAATATGCCTTCCAGTTAAACCGGGCAACCCCTGCACCTGTCATGAACCAGACCCAATCCTCGGTCACCTCGATGGAAAAGACCCTGGTATCAGGCAGGCCTTCCTTTCGGTCAAACACGATACGACGCCGTGTCTTCAGGTCCAATAGTACGGCCCCGTTTGAGGTTGCCACCCAAATATAAGCCCCGCTCCCCGCAATGTCCAGTACCGGCGCCTCAACTCCCGGCTGGACTTGAAATAATTCAAAGTCGCAGCTCTTGGGATTCTGCTTATAAAGCAAATTACCGGAGATTGCATAAAGGTCTCTGCCATCGCCCCAAAAAGAGACCGCCGGCAGCTCCGAGACTGTGATCCATTTATGATTACGCCGCTTGTCGTACTCAAAAATGCCCCGGTCCGTTCCGGCATAGAGGGACTCTCCGGTGCTCCAGAGACAGGTGGCCGGTATCCGGGGAAATGCGCCAAGACTGTCATTGTGCACGATGGATCTGGAAATTGGATCAACGCTTTGTACTCCCCGCGCAGTGGCGATGAATATGTAGCCATCATGCAGCGCCATATCCCATACCGCGGGATCGCGCAATCCTTGCGCGGAGCCGATCCAGCCCCAGTCATCAGTCCTGGTATTGAGGTACACCAGACCGTTCATGGTGGCCAAC
>DAOWIJ010000192.1 GCA_030640955.1 Fidelibacterota bacterium | reverse complement strand
GGCAAATTGCTGTTCTCAAAGAAGTCTTTAGGCAGGTTCCCGGAAGATGCTGAGATCTTCCAGCTTATTGATTCAAATTAGCGGCCTGTTTGTTGGTGGCTGGCTCGCCGGACAGCCCACCGTTTCAAGGGAGATACCGGTAGTCAGCGAGTTCGTGGGATCCACCATCGACATTCCCGAACAGACCTACTATCAGATCTTTGACAATGTTGACGGGTTCATAACAGCCCAATTCCGGGAAAGCAACACCGGCTTTCAGGCCCGTATAAGGACCGAGCAGGGCTGGCAGACGCGAGCCTATACCAGCCGGGAATTCTATGATCTGGCCCTGGCTATCGATCTGGCCGGACCCATTGACCCGGAGGTGTTGATTGAACTCTCGGGTAAACCGGCCTTTTACGCCCTGGTCGATTCGCTGGCTACAATACCGATTGATGTTAAGATGGTGGTCAAGAAGGCGAAATCACGTAAATTTAGAGGCCGGTATCAAGGGTTTCGCGGGCAGTATATCCTGTTGAAGTCCAGACGCGGCCGAATCAGAGAGGTGCCGCTGGCTGGAGTAAGTTCGCTGAAGTACCGTCTGCATCCGGTGCCCGATTTGAAGAAGGACGTACGCCTCCATGCCCTGACCAGCCTGGCAGGCATGGCGGCAGGCGAAGGTTGGAACCTGTTGGTAAATACCCGATCGTTTGATGATAAATGGGTCTATCGATTTTATGGGGCGCTGATCGGTCTGGCGGTATCCCCGTGGCCGGTGCAGGTGGGGAGAATCATACGGGCGCCGGTTGTGGGGATCGAAATCCCTGACGAAGTAATGGTCAAAATACAGACATACACATACTTAACATTCGATTAATCATGTCATTCAGAACCTATGCTGCAATAATCTTCGGTATGACCTTGCTCGGCTTTTCCCTTGGAATTGTGCTGGGCGTCTATCTCCAGATTCGTACCGGATCTCACGCGTGGGCCTACCTGGCGGTCCCAACCATGGGCGCCGGCAGCGCTATTGCCGCTTACGGAACGTTAAACGCAGCCAAAGGACATAAAGACACAGGTAATAATAATGGCGACTAAAGCCGGTGCAAAAAAGAAAAGTTCTACGAAAGGCTCGGGAGCAATATCCAAGAGGCGCAAAGGGCAGACTGATAAGTCTGGTATTGATGTGGATGTCATTGCAAACAGCAAAGAGCTGGTTGGCGAGAAACTCACGAAACTGACTATTCCCATTCTCGAAAAGTACGGCTTTCTCGCTTTTGAAGAAGTCATCACCAGGCTGGAGATAACCATAAAGGAATTCAACGAAGAAGTTGGCAGCCTGTTTGGTGAAATGGTAAATCACTCTCGAGAAAATTATGGCCGGCTGAAACTGTTGCTTGATCAGGACGCTGAACCTGAGGAACCCACGGATGACGAGAGTGTCGATGACTTCGGGATGAGTGAATTGGAACGCCGCCTGGAAACGGTTGAGCGGGAAGGCAAGAGCTCCGAAGATAAAGACACCGAAAGTCCCAGTCTGGATCAGTGATAGAAAGGACCTGTACTGCCGCTTGCAATAGACGGACTTGGCTTCTAAATTCAAGCGCGGAAATCAAATGTCTGGGGTTGTAGCTCAGTTGGGAGAGCGCAGCGTTCGCAACGCTGAGGTCGAGGGTTCGATCCCCTTCAACTCCACGGTTAAAGCCGCTCAGGATTATTACTGGCCTGGCGGTTTTTTTTATGCACTTGCCGGTTGGCATTAATTCGGGTGCAGGTTGATCCGGGCCGCGGTTATTGCCGTGATGCCGCGGTCACACAGGTAGTATTAAAATCAGGATTTCAATCAAGTAATTTTAATGAGTTACCAGGTTTTATCGCTTAAGTACCGGCCGCAGGTTTTTGATGAACTGGTGGGCCAGGAGCATGTTTCCCGGACCTTGCAGAACGCCATCGCCAATGACCGGGTGGCCCACGCCTATATTTTTACCGGAGCCCGGGGGGTGGGTAAAACCACAACGGCGCGGCTGCTGGCCAAGACCCTTAACTGCGCGCATCCGGACGGCTCAA
This sequence comes from Fidelibacterota bacterium, assembly GCA_030640955.1. GTDB lineage: Bacteria > Fidelibacterota > Marinisomatia > SCGC-AAA003-L08 > TS1B11 > DAOWIJ01. Next base: position 719 of record DAOWIJ010000192.1, on the reverse strand, counting down.
ATCCATGCAATAAGTGCACCGCCTGCGAGGAGATAACCCGCGGCAACAGCTTCGATGTCCTGGAAATTGACGGCGCCTCCAACCGCGGCATTGACGAGATCAGGGACCTTCGTGAAGCGGTTAAATATCCGCCCATCAGCGGCCATTTTCGCATCTACATTATTGATGAAGTACACATGCTCACCACGCCGGCGTTCAATGCCTTGCTGAAGACGCTGGAAGAACCCCCTGATCATGTAAAATTCATCATGGCCACGACCGATCCTCAAAAGGTGCCCCAGACAATTTTAAGTCGTACCCAGCGGTTTGATTTCAAGCGGATTCCGACTCAAGATCTGGCTACCTACCTGGGCAAGATTCTTGATGGTGAGAAACTCCAGTACGATTCCGGCGCCCTGTTATTGCTGGCACGCAAAGCGGATGGCTCTGTTAGAGATGGTCTAAGCCTGCTGGATCAGGTGATCGCCTACCAGGGCGATAAGATTACCGACGCTGCTGTGATGACTGTATTGGGCCTTATCGACGATTCATTTTTTGACGATCTGTTACGCGCAATAGCCGGCAAAGACCGTAAAGGAGTGCTGGTTAAAGTCGACGAAATGTTTGATGGCGGCTACGATATTCAGGAAGTCTGTCATGGCCTGGTTCAGTATCTGCGGGACGCCATTCTGACTTTGGAATCGGGTGACCCGCACTTGACCTCCAAGGGGACCCTGGTT
>DAOWIJ010000022.1 GCA_030640955.1 Fidelibacterota bacterium | reverse complement strand
CTACGATGCAATGAGAATGCAACTTTTTCAGTTCATGTACCTTCCGTCGTGAAATACAAGAAGAGGCAGAAAAACGGGGCAAGTATTTGACCAATGGTGACCAGTGGTGACCAAGATGTGCGCTTCAGATGAGGCGTAAACTAAACCTTGGAAATGTGAAATGTCTTTCTTATTTTTTGGCCCCCAATGTCCAAAAGGCTCTGAACCGATACATCCAATATCGAGTATCCAGTATCAAGTATCGAGCCTCAAGCCCCTAGGCTCAAGTTTCATGCAGATCGCCACATCCAGCGGCTGACGCACGCATATTACGGGGAGAGGCAAAACCTCACCAGGGCTACGGAATCTCCGAATGCTTTACCTTTTTATATTTCCATTCGCAGACCGATACTGGTTTCTCTGCCGGGCATAGGCACACCATATTCACTCATGTATGACATGTCAAAAACATTCCGGATGCGCGCATACAGGCTGACGCGGTTAATTCCGTACTGCAGTTTCATATTGATCACACCGAAGCCATCCAGCTTTTCCCACACCTTATTGTCCGGGTTCAGGCAATACTGCTCGGTAACATAGTGGCCTTCAAAGTGCATTGCCAGCCTGGAGGTCAGGTCCGTCTGGCAGAAAGCCTTAAGCTGGTGACGGGGGCGGTACTCCAGGTAGTCGGAGTCCCGACCGGCAGTCCGGTTCTCCGCTTCCAGGAATGCATATCCCAGGTTCCAACTTACCCTTCGCAGCGCTCCCCGGGCGTTGATTTCCAACCCCTGCATCAAGGCCAGTCCGATATTCTGATACTGGTTAACAAATTCACCGTCCTGTTCAACAACCTGGTTGGTTATCAGGCTGCGAAGCGAACTGTGATAGACTGCAAACTGGACTGAGTTGGTTCCTATGGCCCACCGTATTCCTGTCTCAATATTTGTGGAATACTCAGGTTCCAGCTGCGGGTTGGGAATGTTGCGCCCCAACCGCTCGGAATACAGTTCCTTGAGCGTGGGGAAACGACTCTTGCTGCCTAGGGCCAGGTGAACGGTATAGGGTTCCAGGAACCGATACTCCAGGGCCAGTTGGCCGTTGAGCAGAGCAAGGGGATCCCGTAAATCGAGGCCCTGCACATAGGTGGGCTGCAGGTAGTTCACTTCGGTCCCGATAGTAGCGCCCATCCCTGATGAAATCTCCAGGCCCTGCTCCAGGCCTGCGGTCCAGGTCCGGATGGAATACCTTTCAAACGGCTGGTCCTCGTCAGACTGCTGCTGATGGTTATCCTCTTTTAATGAAATAACGCCGTTGGTCAAGCCGAATGGAAGCAGCCTGACCTTGGGATAGAGAATAGCCCCGAGCGAGTAATCGTCATAAGTGGACGTAAAGGCATAGCGCTGGTCCTGGGTTGTATACGTGTCATCGTCGTATGATTCCAGGACGTTATAATACTGATCGTAGAACCAGACTGTCCGCAGAGAGGCATCGGGATGAAAAACGTGGATACTGTTCAGGCTGATCACGTCCTTGCTCCACTCCGGAAATTGCCAGTAGCGGGGGCGGGTTGTGAGTGCGTTGGGCGGCACGTTGTAGGCGTTACGAATATGGTTCAGCTGAAGTCCAAAGCTGTGGTCCCGCCCCGGAAGGTAGTGAATCTTCAGGGACGCGCTTTTCTTGCCATAGTCGCTATTATTTCTGAACGCGCCCTGCTGGTTGGGATACTGCTTAACATTCCCCGGGAGTCTGAAGTCAGGGGCCTGATCCAGACCGGCAGAACAGGAAAGACGTAATCGGCGCGTACCACCCCTGGCGGCAATATGAGCATGTACCCGGCGGTGATCCGAGGTTTCCAGCCGTCCTGTGATAGTCCGCTCTGCACGTGGCACTATCGTAATGAGGTTCACCGTTCCACCCAGTGCGTTGGCGCCATAAAGTACTGATGAACCGCCACTGGAGACCCGGATGCTTTCCAGATTATCACCTGAGAATTGCCCGATATCCACAACGCCGTCATAAGGAATGAATATTGGTACGCCATCCAGATACACGGTTACCTGGCGCTGTTCAAACCCTCTCAAATGGAAGGTAGCGGTATTAATGGCGGTACGAATAAGGTAGATACCCGGGGAATATGCCAAGGCTTCGTGGGCGCCACGGGCATCCAGGGCCTTTATCTCCCGGGAAGTGATCTCGTGAATGGTTGCTCTTCCATCACCTGCCCACCGCTTACCCAGCACCATGATTTCACTCATCCAGTATGAAGGCGGGGGAAGAGAGTCGGTAGGCTGGGCAGCGGCAGACTGCCCCCAGAGCATGGGTCCACTTAACAGGAATGTACTTAAAATGACAAATGCCCTGCTTTTCACACAGTGCTTATACATCGACTGGCTCTCCATATAGTTATTGTAGCCCTCCATACCCTGCACGACTAATTGGAAGTTAATTTAAGATAGGCCAAAATACCTCAAAGGTGTTTTACTATCAAAGGCATCGTGGGGGCGATAAAGGTTATTAGCCCTATGTCCGCCCTTAAATAACAGTTACTTACGATTTGCTGGGACCGTAGTGGGATCAGATCCTGCTTCAGCGGATCCATCACAGATTGATTGTATATCGCGGCAGATTCTTGACGATCTGCAGTTGTGTAGCCAGGAATGAATCGAGCCGGTTTTCCATGGCGTATCGCATGGACAGAACCAGGAAGCCGGTTCCATTCATGGCGGCCTTTTGTATGCCGGGCAGCAGGCCATGGCCCTGAAATTCCAGTATGCCAAGTTCGTCTACGACAAGCCAGCCCACAGCGCCGGCTTCCGCCAGCTGATCACAGCCCCAAGCGATTGCGTCGGGGTAAAAATAGAATTTGCCGGCCTTGATGGGTGTGTCGATGGTATCCATGGTGTTTAGAGGGCGAGTCTCGCCGGTGGAGATGCGCCTGAGGGTATGGTGCCATCGTTCGTCGCTGTCGACAATCTTTTCGGATATGAGGCCGTCTACCTGTTTGCCCGCCTCCTGCAGCGCTGCAACCAGATCCCCCAGCCATGCCGTTTTTCCCATACCGGCGTCACCGCTAACGATGACCAGTGCGGATTTTTCTCCTGCCATACTCTCTTTCAGGAAATCGGCTGGTCGGGGGGTGGTTTTGTCCAGAGGCTCGACGCTTAACCGTTCTGCCAGTGTAACGAAATCCGCCAGAATGGAGCCGGTCAGGTGAAATACTGAACCGAAAAGCCCTTGCTGTCGCCACGAGTGCTGGAAAACAGTGTAGCGAGCCATGATAATGCTTCTGATGCGGGGGGCAATGTCCTGAGACAGGTTGAAGGTCGTGTCAAAATTGCTGATCCCCAGTTTCGACAGCAGTGGTGAAATTCTTTCGCTTCTGAGTTGATAGGTCAGCACTTGAAACAGCAGGAAGATGGAGATACCGCGCAGGGACATCATTCCTGTCTGTCCCAGCCGTTCACCGCTGTAGGTGATTCCCATAAATACCCGGTCCTGTGGGCCGGTAAACAGGGGTACGATGAGCACGAGCAGCCCGATGGTTATCCAGAAACGGTAGTTTACCAGGGGGCGCAAGGTCGGGGGATAGCTAAGGCCGGCCAGCACGACGATTCCAGCCGTTATCAGGTAAGGGCTATGGTGCAGAAGAATAATTCCCGCCAGCATGGCGGCGGCCGTCCATAGTCTCCTGGAAAGGAGAAAAGGCCGGTCAGGCATTTTGTTCCGTGATTGAACGAGCGCGCCGCAGCAGCAGCAGGGCCAGCATGGCTGCGCCCACTCCCACCACCAGATGGATACCCAGGTAAATGCCCAACAGCCACCAACCGGCTCCATAGCCGACATTCTCTGAGATTCCATCGACCAGCTCGAGAATTACAGGTACAAAGGCGATACCGAAAAGGATGGTCTTTACGAGGATGTTCTGGAGTACCGGGTAGATGGCGACAGTAATGCCGGCAGTGATAAAGCCTGTCCGGCCGATGCCGATTGTAAGGAAGATAACCTCCGTAAGAATGCCTTCCATTATGATGCCTGTAAAAGGCCCGAGTTTTACCGTGCTGAAGCTGATCACCTTGACGAAGGCCGCTATCAGCGCCATCATGACTGTGCTGCCGGGGACGTTGTTGTAGGTGCGGGCGACCAATATAATAATCAGCCCGATGGCAGAAAGGATCAGGCCCGAAAAAGGTAAGTTCAGCATATGCAGCACAGTTCCCAGGGTGGCTTCAGAGAATCCCCATAGCGAGCCAAACACTGCCACATGAACTAGCGATCGTCTATTCATTATTTTGCTGCATTTGTGAGGCGGATAAATTATGCAAGCCTAAAACTATAAGTGTAAAAAATCCAACAAATCCAACCTTGGAAACGTAGAATGTATCTCTTAGTTTTTAGCCCTAAATGTCCAAAAGGGTCTGAACCGGTACAACTCCCGCCTTGTTCTCCTTCAGGATGCCAATGATCTGCTCTTCGGTAAATCGCTTCTTCATGATGCGTTCTCTTTCCCGCTAATCTATCCGGGAAAACTCTCATTGCAAATGGTGCAGTTTTT
>DAOWIJ010000163.1 GCA_030640955.1 Fidelibacterota bacterium | reverse complement strand
TGGTAGGCGTAGGTGGAATCGCCCGTAACGCTGGATTCATTGGCGATCTTAGTGTTTTGCTTGAGTTCACCCATTTCAACCAGCAGGGCCTCCCGCTTTTCCAGGATGTTCTTGCGGAAATGTCTCAGTTCCTTTTGGGTCCACTTTTTCTTGGTAGCCATAAGCACCTCTACATTATTTATGCACGGGCGATGTGGATATCCACTTTCGCGCCATTCAGGACAATTTTTTTCTGGTACAGCGGATTTTCCAGCTTCTTTGCAATACTGGTTCCCAATACCTCCGATAGAAAATATTCTTCAAACTGTTGAAGCGAGCCGGTCAACAGTTTATCACCGGAAACACCTAATTTAATGCGTTCTTCGACCCTCAGGTCAGCCTCTTTCCGCATATTCTGTACCTGGCGGATCAGGTCCCGCACGGTTCCTTCAGCCACCAGATCGTCGGTCAGTGTGGTGTCGATCCCCACAACTATTTCCCGTGAGGCAACCACCGAGTAAGGCGCGATGGCCATTTCATTGACAATAAGCTCCTCAGGTGATAAAACCACCGAAACGCCGTCAACCTCCAAATTTAAGCTCTCCTTGGCCCGCCATTTTATGAGCGTTGCATCAGTATCCAAGCCGGCCAGGGCAGCTTTAACCGCCCCCACTTCCTTGCCGAAGCGGGGACCCAGCAAGGCCATGTTCGGTTCTATTGAATATTCCAGCAATTTATCGGCCCCTATATCGGTACGAAGCGCCTTGATATTAAGTTCCTCCAGCAACTGCGCCTTGTTCTTTTCCAGCGCGGCTATAATATCGTTGGATGCTGCCGCTGTCATTGCCACTGCAACTTCTCCAAGTGGTTGGCGGATTTTGATATTAGCCTTATTACGGGCCGAGCGGCCCAGCGCCACCACCTGTATCAAGCTCTTCACCTGCGCCAATAAACTCTCGTCCATCAGTTCCGCTTGATAGACGGGGAATGAAGTGAGGTGCACGCTCTCCGGGGCATGGGGATCAAGGGAGCATACCAGGTTCCGGTAAATTACTTCTGATATGAAAGGCACAATCGGGGCCAGCACTTTTACAAATGTTACCAGGGCCTCATGCAGGGTGGCATAGGCTGCCAGTTTATCACTGTCGTTTTCGCTCTTCCAGAAACGGCGGCGATTGCGACGGATATACCAGTTTGACAGGTCTTCCAGGTAGGTGTTTACCACCCGCATCAGCTTGTCGGTTCGGCAAGCTTCGTAGCAGGACCTGGCGTTCTTGACCAGCTGTTGCGTATGGGCAACCAGCCAGCGGTCAATTTCCGGGCGCCGGTCGAACGGCGCCGAATGCTCATTGGGATTAAAATTATCCAAAGAGGCATAGGTAACAAAAAAGCTATATGAGTTCCAGATAGTAAGCAGCTTTTTCCGTACCTCATCGGCTGCTGCGTAGCCAAACAACAGGTTTTGATCGGGATTGTGATCAGCATACATCCACCTGAGTACATCAACTCCCATTTCTTCAGCCGCATCATCGAACCAGATAGCATTGCCATCCGATTTATGCATGTCCTTCCCCTGCTCGTCTTTCACCAGGGCGTAGCCCAACACCCGCTTGAAGGGAGGCTTGTTTTCCAGCACGGTTGACATGGCCAGCAGGGAGTAGAACCAGTTCCTGAATTGCCCCGGAAACGACTCGGTAATGAAGTCGGCCGGGAACCACTTGGACCAGTACTCACGATCACTCTCGTATTTCATGGTGGAGAAAGAGACAATGCCGGCATCGAGCCAGGGGTTACCCACATCGGGGATGCGCGCTACGTGCTGGTCGCACTTACTGCAGGCAATCTGCACTTCATCAATCCACGGCCGGTGTGGAGAATGGCCATCGTAGCGATCCCAGCCTTTAACGGCTCGTTCTTCCAGTTCCCGGCGGGAACCGATCACATCAATATTGCCACACGAACCGCACTCGTAAATTGGCAGGGCCAGTCCCCAGTAGCGCTTCTTGGAAATCATCCAGTCCGACATATTCATCAGCCAGTCCACTTCGCGATCCAGGCCAAAGGCGGGCATCCATTCGATCTGTTTGGCAACATCTATAATCTTATGACGCAACTGCTCCATGGTGATATACCACTCGGTGACGACCCGGTAAACCAATTTGGTCTTGCACCGCCAACAGTGGGGGTAGCGATGCTCATACTGCTCCTGTTTCAGCAGGATACTCTTGCGTTTCAGGTCAGCGATCACATCGTCTGCCACATCCAGCGCGCTGTTACCTGAGAGGTCGCCGAAGCCATCGTAATAAATGCCATCACCGTCTATGGGACTGATCACGGTGAGATTGAAATCATGGCCCAGATCAAAGTCTTCCTTACCGCAGCCCGGTGCAATGTGGACGATCCCGGAACCTTCTTCCGCTGAAACCTCTTTCCAGGGGATTACCGTGTGCTCGATACCGGCCAGCGCGGGCAGTTCATCATAGGGACCTCGGTAAATCCAACCTGTCATTTCGGCTCCGGTCAGGCGGCGCACTATCTGTGGCTGGTGTTTTCGTCCCCAGATGCGCCGTACCGCTTCCGGCAGCAAGTACAAGACCGCGTCACCCTCCTGGACAGCAATGTATTCCAGGTCAGGAGCCACAGCCGCGGCCACGTTGGCCGAAAGGGTCCACGGTGTGGTGGTCCATACTACCAGGTATTCGTTAGAGCGGTCTTTTAACGGCAGCAGGACATAAATGGACTTGTCTTCAATTTCCTTGTAGCCCTCGGCCATCTCGTGCTGGCTGATACCCGTGCCACACCGTGGGCACCAGGGCATGGAGTCTTCACCCTTACGTAACCAGCCGTTAGCGTGGATTTTTTTCAGAAAACCCCAGATGGTATAATTGTTCTCATCGGACATGGTGTAATAGGAGTTGTCCCAATCCATCCAGTAGCCCAGCCTGATGGATTGTTCAGTCTGAATCCCGGCGTACTTGCGAACTCGTTCCTTGCACATCTCCACAAATTTTTCGACGCCAAATTCTTCAATATCCCGCTTGTTGGTAAAGCCCAGCTCGCGCTCCACTTCGACTTCCACCCACAGCCCCTGGCAGTCAAAACCGTTCTGGTAGCGCTGATCGTGGCCCAGCATGGCATGATAGCGCTGGAATATATCTTTGTAGGTTCGGCCCCAGGCGTGGTGCACGCCCATAGGATTGTTGGCCGTTATCGGCCCGTCAAGGAATGACCAGCGGGGGTTGCCCTCATTTTGGGCAACCAGTTTCCTGAAAGTCTGCCGTTCCTCCCACCACCGAAGGAGATCGTGTTCCTGCTGAACGAAATCTACCTTCGAATCAACGGGCGAATAGTTCTTTTCCATCCGGCAAAGTTACCAGTGACCCGTCGCTATGTCAACGTGGGGCACCGGTATAGATAGTGAAATTATGCGGTGTGGCCGGGCCGTTCGTTCAGGGCACTATCAGCCTAACTCCAGTCCTACCAGCAGCACATACTCACCTCGCAGGAGTCTCAGCAGGACCGTATTACCCCGGTCGTATTTGGCGAGGGCCTTTTCGTAGTCCTTATAATTTTCAATTTTATCATCGCCGAACTTCACCAGAATATCCCCTGGCCGAATCCCGTCCCGGGCAGCGTCGCTAT
>DAOWIJ010000060.1 GCA_030640955.1 Fidelibacterota bacterium | reverse complement strand
TGCAAAACCGGTACCCGAGTTTCCGTTCAAGGAACACTACCGCCTGAAAAGTATTCAGCAGGTAGCCCGTGTTCTGCGCCATCGAATGACGCCATCGGAGAAGACGCTATGGAGCGCAATACGTAAACGTAAAATAAGGGGCCTGAAGTTTCTGCGTCAGCATCCTGTTGGCACAAGTGTTGTGGATTTTTATTGCCATGAAATGTGGCTGGCCGTCGAAGTAGATGGCGGCATTCATCAGTCCACTGATATCAGGGAGCGCGATGGCCATAGGCAAGAGCTTTTAGAGCTTTATGGCATAAGCTTTTTCCGCTGCCAGGCGGATGAGGTGGAAAACAATCTTCCTACTGTGCTTGAGCGATTATGCCAGTTCATTGATAAACTTCAGAGCACAGACCATTAGTGCAGCACAATCCGGTAATCCCTCCCTTCAAAAGGGAGGGACCTCGCGTAAGCGAGCAGGGTGGGTTATTCTTCGGCGCGCGATACTACGATCCTGAGATGGGCCGCTGCCTCCAACATTAGCCACCCAAATTTTCAGTTAAAAAAAATTTATATTGATGTTGGTTTGAGTTTTAGAAACACTAAGATCTTACAAATTTTAAAAGAGGAGAAAAATTCCCTCCATCCGCCGCCCTCAGGCACTCAAGATATTCCTCCCTGATTTCGTCATCTGAACTTCGGCCTATTCCTCCTCCCCAAGAAAATTGGACAGCCCCTGCATCAACGAGAATCAGATCAGCGATCAACCTGGCATGCCGTCCATTTCCATTGGGGAAGGGGTGTATTTTAACCAAACGATGGTGAAATCTTGCAGCAATCCCATCAATTGAGTAGGTTTGTTTATCCAGCCAAAAGGAACAGTCATCACAAAGTTTCTTCAACTCAATACGTATCTCTGTCCAATCAATGCCAATGTTTTTATTAGTATTACGGAAGTGACCTGCCCATTTCCAAACATTTTCAAACATTCGTTTATGAAGTACACAAATAAATGTGGTACTTAGTATGTCTCTATGCTTTTTTGAAAACGCCCAAGTATTTGCTTCCAGGATATTTCTTTGTTCCCATTCATTCAATTCCTCCTGGGTAGTAATCGTCTCAGGAATGAGATCGTCTAATTCTTCTTGGGCAAGAGGCGTAGCGCCAGCTATATTTACTGAGAAGGTCTTACTCATCCCAGAACCTGCTTGATAAGTTATCAACGAGTTCCTGCGTGATCGTTTCTGTGTCCCTCGCCAAGGCGCTCGGTTGCGGTAATTGCTTTTCAAGCTTCATGGTGTGAGATACCGGCTGCACCAGTGCCTCCGCCATCTTGCGTGCCTGGACGTCTACCATTTTCTTTAAGGAGCTATTCGGAACCAGCGCATAGATAACCGTGCAATCGAGCGCTTCCGCCGCTCTATTCAGTGATTTCAATGTAATCCTATTATTTGCTTCACTTTCCTCCATGGAGAATACTCCGGGTGGAGATATACCCAGGCGACTAGCCAGTTGGGGGCCACTCATTCCAATTGCCAGCCTGATAGCTCGAATCCATCCTCTAGGAGGGCGATTGACCTTTCCCAGTCTTTTAAATTGCTTTAATGAATTGTCCATTTGATCCAGCATTAATTTTTTATATCGCTTATCCATGTTAGCCCCAAAGTAACTGTTTGTTTCTATTTCGTTATCATAAATTAATATATATCTTAATTATAAGTTAACATAAATTAAGTTAGAACCTAACTATTATCCAAGAATATTAACTTATTGCTTAATTATTGAATCTTGTTTGAAAGAACGCGATGCCGCCACCCAGCTGTAGCCCGATGGCGGGGTAAACTCACCCCCTCCGCCGAAGGCGGTGCCCCCTCTCCCCGCTTCCAGCGGGACAGGCTTAAAATAGAGGGGGAAAGAGCCCGGCTGGTCAGTAAATTGTGGTTATGGTGACAGACAACGATCCCAACCAGCCCACCGGTCAGTTCAAGCAGCATTACAGAATCTCACCCTTTGTGTCCCTTCGGCTGAGAGCCTGTGCTGAAATCGCCGCCAGGCGATTGAAGTGCTCAGGGCAGGCTCTGTGGTTAAATCTCTCCCCGCGCATCTGGCCCCGCCCAATAGATAAGTAAACCGTTTACTCTATTTCCCCCCAACCATCTCTATATTCCGCATCAGGCCGTCGTATTTGGTGCGCCGGGCCGGGCTGCCGGTGAACAGCTTGTCCCATTCCTCGGCCGATAGCCGCTGCCAGCGATCTAGTGACCAGCTGCTTATGAACTCCCGGGGCCGGAAGGCCGGTTCCATCGATTCACGGGCGAATTTTTCGTTCCAGGGGCACACCTGCTGGCAGATATCGCAGCCGTACAGCCAGCCGTTAAGGTCGGTGCCGGGCGTAAAATCGCCCCGGTGCTCGATATTCAGGTAGGAGATGCAGCGGCGGGAGTCCAGCTCGTAAGGGGCCGTCAGGGCGCCGGTGGGGCATGCTTCCAGGCAGGCACTGCAGCTGCCGCACAGGTCATCGCCAAAGGGCTCATCGGGGGGCAGCGCCACGTCCAGCAGCAGTTCACCTAAAAAGACCCACGATCCCAGTTCCCGGGTGATCAGGCAGGTGTGCTTGCCCTGCCAGCCCAGGCCCGCCTGCCGGGCCCAGACCTTCTCCATCACCGGCGATGTGTCCACGCAGGCAATGCCGTTAATGCCGGGATAGGCCTTCTGCAGGACCGCCAGCAGTGCCTTCAGCCGCTTTTTCAACAGGCGGTGATAGTCGCCGCCCCAGGCATAGTTGGACCAGTTTGGAGAAGAAGTGGCAGGGGCAGTGGCAGAGGCAGTAGCAGAGGCAGAGGCAGTAGCAGGGGCAGCCTGCCCCGAAGGAGTCGGCGGCGGCGACGGAAGCGGGGTGGCAGGAGCAGTGGCAATTGCAGGGGCAGTTGCAGGAGGCCGGGTGAAGTAGTTCATGGCCAGGGAGACCACCGTTTTTACCGGCGGATAATAGGTGGTGATGTCAGCGCGTTCGGCGGACCGCTTTGCCATCCAGTCCATCGATGCGTGGCGACCATCAGCCAGCCACTTTTGCAGGTTGGCGGCGGCTTCATGCGGCAGATCGGGAGCGGCAAAGCCTACCAGCTGAAAGCCCTGCCCGGTGGCTGCCTCGCGGATGAAGTCCCTGATCTCCAGCGCCGTCTGCCGGTTAGCCTTCACAATCTCCTTATCCAGGCCCAACCGTCGCATGGTTTCCAGCAGCTTAGGGTAATCCTTGCCCCATGCAGAGTTAGATCATAGGGCTGAGTACTCAAGTTCCATTTAGGTCGGGCATCACGCTTACAATGGTCTCTTCAATCTTCAATCATCAATCAACAATCAACAATCATCACTCAACAATCAACAATCATCAATCATCAATTCCCCCACTCACCATTCAGGTACCGTTCCGCCCAGTACAGGGCGATGATGGTTTTTGCGTCGGTGATGCGCCCCTGCCTGATCCACTCCACGGCCTCGGCCAGGGGCAGTTCGAACGGCTCCAGCTGCTCATCTTCATCCAGGTTGTTCTTTTGGTGGCGCAGGCTCCGGGCCAGGAAAACGTCGATCTGCTCTGTGCTGTAGCCGATGCACGGATGCATACGCCCCAGCCGGAGATACTCGTCGGCGGTACAACCCACCTCTTCCAGCAGCTCCCGGCGGGCGGTTTCTTCGGAGGATTCGCCGGGATCCAGCTTGCCTGCGGGCAGCTCGACCATCACCGCGCCAATGGGGTAACGGAACTGCCGCACCATGATAATCCGGTTGTCGTCCAGCAACGGCACGATCACGGCGGCGCCGGGGTGTCTGATATATTCGCGGATGGTCTGGCTGCCATCGGACAGCTGCACTTCGTCGCTGTACACATCCAGCAGCTTGCCCTTGAATACGGACCGGCTGGTGACCTTCTTCTCCCGCAGGCGGCGCTCAGCCATGGACTACCGCCAACGAACAATCTTCACTATTCAATCTTCAATCTTCAATCTTCAATCATCAATCTACAATCATCAATCATCAATCTACAATTCCCCCAGCAGCTCCCGGGCTTCCTGCTGCATGATGGCGTCGCTGTCCGATTGCTGCGGCAGGCTGACGGCGGTCTCCAGGCTGGCCCGGGCCGCGTCGTCCTTGTCCAGCTCCAGCTGGGTCTTGCCCAGCCACAGAAAGTGCCGGATGTCATCGGGGGCCAGCTCGCCGGCCTTTTTGAAAAAGGTCTCCGCTTCCTCAAAGGTCGCTTCCGGTGGGGTTTCGTAGACGATGGAGGCCACGGTGCGCTCGATCCAGCTCAGGTCGGCCAGGGTATAGTGCCAGCGGCCCATGACGTGGGGCCAGCCATCGTAAGCAGGATCCAGCTCGATGGCGATCACCGTGTGGTCGCGCACGGCGAACGAGTTGATGATCTTCTGCTTGGTGCCCTCGATCTCGCCGACCCGCCCGATCAGGATGCCGTAGTAGCCGTGGGCGTTGGACGAAGTGGAATCGGTCTCCAGCGCCTCCTTGGCAAACTCGAACCCGGCGTACAGGGCCTCGCTGATCACCGCGTCATCGGTGGTATTGTCGGATACGTTGAAGTGGTGCCGGGCCATGCGCCACTGGTATTCCACGTCAGCGGCGTGCTCGGCAGCCAGGGGTTCAAGCAGTGCGTAGGCGCCATCGAAGTCCTTGGCGTCGTTTAGTTCGTCGATCCCGGCCCAATCCTGCGCCCAGAGCAGTGACCCCATTGCTAATATTAAAAACAGTTTGCGTAACATGATCTACTGTGCCTCCCTTAATGCCATTTAAAAGAAATTACTGAAAACGACTTTCAGTTCCCGGTTCAAGTATTTTACTTCGCCCTTGTTCAGCAGCACATCATTGAAGTCGACTTCCATATACAGGGCCGGCGCCACGTGCCAGCGGATCCCCGCGTTCAGGTAGCCCCTTCCCTTGCCGAAGGTGAGCTGGGTCAGGTCGCCCAGCTTCTCAACGCTGTAATCGTTGTCATCCAGGGCCGCGTTGTATTCGAGAAAGATGCTGAATTCGGCGGTCAGGTCTTTGTCCACACCCATAAACAGGTTGAAGTCGCTATCCGACTCGTCCGCCTCCCAGACATTCTTGCAGATACCCAGGTGGCTGCCCAGGTTACCCATCACCTGCCAGTTCTTGCTGGCCACCACATAGGCCCCGATGGCCTTGATCTCATAGCGTTCGTAGGTTGTGGTTGTGATCTGATCACTCACGCCCACTTCCGTGGAAAAAACCGTATCGCTGAATTCCTCTTCCTGAAACCTGCCGTACCCCTGGGTATCCAGTCCCAACGCGATGGCCGGGCGGTTGAAATCTTCCTCGATCAACCGGTATTTGATCTGGGCCTCGGGCGTTATCCGGTTGAGGCTCGGTTTACTGCTGCCGATAAACTCGCTCACGCCGTAGCTCATGCCCAGCATAAACTGGTCGGAGACGCCTATGGCCAGTTGGCCCAGTACGCCGCCCCCGGTTTCCATGAGCACCTCTATTTCGTACTCACCGCGCTGGAGAGTACCGGCAGTAGGTATGGTTACCAGACTGGCCGGCGGCACTACCTGTCCCCAACCGGCCGTTACCATCAGCAATAGAACGCAGATTTTAGATATGACTTGCAATCTGGACATTTGTCTCTCCTGAATTAAATTTGATCAGCCTCAATCAGCAGGGCGCAATGTACATGCATCTGACCGGTTAAGTATAGTATATTGTGCAGTACAGATGTCTTTTCTGCTCAATAATATTTTGTTGGCAGAATGAAATAATATCTAATTAATGGCGCTCGGAACATTAGTTGCAAGTCAATTATCGGTGAGAGTTGGCCCAAGCAATTGAAGAATGTGAGATTTGATTGCATCAAGTGATGGGGATACCGTTCTTTTAATCTCTTCTTCTGTAATTCGAAACCCGTAATATCTTGCATTTATACTATCATCTTTCAATTTTCTATAATCATTACCTATCGCTGGCAGAGTACGTCTAACATGGCTATCCCTTGCTGGGTGATTTTCAGGATGCTCGCCATACATGGCGAGACATGCCTCTACATAATGCAAGGCCGCATAGAACTTCCCTGTGACAATCCAATCCGTGTAATTCGTTGTAGCTAAATCGAAAGAATCAGCGAAACTTTCATTGTGTTTAGCATATTCTATATGATCCTCTATTTGTGGCATACCTATTACATCTACTTATCTATAGCGAAGCGTTTATTAATTAATATATCTGGATCCCTTCCGTTGCTATAGATAGTGTAAAAATCAAATTCAAATTCAGGAAACATCTCAATCAATTTATCCTCTACTTCATAAACCTTTTCCTGTAAATCAATATTTCTTTCTTGGATAATAACCCAAACAAAGAATATATTTTTATCAAGTTTGGATAGAACTTTCAATACTCCTGGTATTAAATATAAATTTTGAGCAAGGTAATGTTTCATATCCTCTAAGAGACTTGATATATATTTTGATTCTGTTGGTAATAAATATTTCAAACTCAATTCATTTCTACAGCTTTGTACATCGGTTGTTCTAAAAATTCCAGACGACTGTTTTCTTTTTCGATCCGTAGTAATATTGATTAACCGATTTAAATGCCCAGAAGCAGCTTCCGTTGTTATTAAAATTGGTGTGCATCCTTCCACACCAGTCGTGCTAGCCGTATCGAATTCAGTTACTTGAGTGTGCATTTCATTCATATTATTAGATATCAACTTGTTTTAACTCTGGAGGAACTTCAGTGGTCACAATATTCGTGGATTGAACATGATATATAGGATCACCCTCCTGATTGAAGGATCCCTCTGAACGAAACACCTTTGTGACAATCGTCTTAATCTTCAATTTCGTACCATCCTCAAGCTTATAGGTGTTCCAATCTTCATTCAATGATTGAAAGCCTAAGTAAGTACCTTGTACTATTGCACCCTCAATTTTTTTTTCTTCTAGTTGGGCCATTAATCATACTCCCTTTGCTTACGATAAATATGCACGCGAGTCCGACTGGATGCAATATACTTAAATAATGTGATAACTGCAATATTGCCATAGAAATTTAAATCGCAGCGCCACTATCAACCAGGGATAGTCAGCACAGTGTCCAGCAGCTATTCCGGTTCCACGCCCAGTCCCTCCTCCGGCAGATTCTGGTGCGGGTCAACCTTGATGCGCACATGGCTGACCACCTGCCCTTCCAGACCCCGTTCGATTACCTCCTGCTCACCCGTATCCTTGTGGAAGATGTAGCGGAACTCCCGGATGCGCTTCATCGCGGTACCGAGAAACCAGGTCTCGTTGGTCAGGTAGCCCAGGCTGTCGTAGTCAAAGAAAATGGCGCCGATCAGGTTGCCC
>DAOWIJ010000024.1 GCA_030640955.1 Fidelibacterota bacterium | reverse complement strand
GGTTCGCCCTGGCATACGCCTTTGCCATGTACATCATGCTGACGGTCACCACCCTGACATTCCTGTTTTCGGTTACCGTCACCAACGCCATAGGACCGATCGTAGGCACCATGGCCGTGCTGATTATCAGCGGCGTATTAACGGTAATAGACCTGGACGCCCTGGCTGCCCTGAAGCAGCATCTGTTTATGACCCACTTCGTGTTGTGGCAGTATGCTTTTTATGAAGTGGTCCCATGGGACAAGGTAGCCGCGAGCCTGCTGAACCTGGGTATCTATTCGGTTGTTTTCACTGCCGCGGCATTTCTGGTGTTCCGGCGCAAGGATATTTTATCGTGACAGCCGGGTCCCGCTACCTCTCCCCTGACACTTCGTGTCTTCCCCTCTCCTGAAGGCTTGTCCCGCAGCAAGCGGGGAGAGGGGCCTCGCAGAGCGAGCGGGGTGAGTTGCATCCCCCGCTAAAGGCGGTGCAAAAAATTGCCCTATGGCGACCTATCCTGCCAGTTACATAGAGCAATTTCGATAAAATCGATCCAATTATTATGACAACTATATTACTGATCAAATATTCTGTTTACTTAGCTGAGAAATGCTAATGTGATTATCTTTAAACCTAAGTATTTTTAGAATATCTTGGTTATCTTCGTCCAAGTATAATAAACCAATACCATCATCAACAAATTCTTTCGTATCGTCTCCGAAAAACGGGTATTTAATTTCTTCTTTCTTATAATATGCAATTATTGCGCGATTTCTAAATAAGCCCTTTAATCTAAACTTGTTATTGCTAACATCTCCTTCACAAGCTATGCGATTATCAGTTTGATCGAATTTTAGTAATTGATTATCACTAGTTTTCCATGTGCCAGAAAAATCAATGCTCGTATCGCTTTCAACAAAACATGAATCACAAAATGCTAGCATAAATTTCTGTTGTTTCAACGCTTCGATTTCTACATCCTCAAGTTTTTCATTTTCGCTTTCCTCAAGATTCTTTATAGTGTTTTTAACATTACCGATTTTGGGGTGAACATCATCAAGCTTTTGCGCTTCTTTAATTAGGCGAATAGCATCATCTTTAAAACCTGCATTAATATAATTTTGTGCAAGATTTGCCATAGCTAAAGTGTTTTTCTTTCCTTTGGCGAGGTTATATTCGTTTACCGCGTGAATGGTTAAATCATTACTTTCATGCTCCACTGCTAGATTATTGTAACAAGCTGATTCTGAGGGATCAAATTTAATATGCTGTTGGTAATAATATGTTGAAAGCGCATGATAGTTATTCTCACTAAGTGCGTATGCGCATTTAAACAGCGTATTAGTATCATTCGGTTTATATTCTATCGATTTCATTAATGATATAATTCTTAAATGAGTATTGCCAACTTTCTCATATATCTTGGATAGTGATAGATAGCACTGTGACAGAGCAAGTGGATCCGTTTCTTGATTTATTAATTCTATTAACGATCCTGTTGCTCTATTCTTGGCGCCGGATTTTAAAAGCAATTCGGCAGCGTCAGATGTATTACTGGCTTTTTGTTCCGGGCTGTCAGAATATTTTGCTGCTATAAGAAAGTACTCAGCAGATTTATTGTATTCCTTTATTGATCTAAATAAGTACCCAAGATGATAATTGGCGATATATTTATACTTCTTCTTTTGCGCCATATTTTTCAATAAGACGAGTCCTTTCTCATCTCCGCACATAAATCGGATGTAGTTGTAATATGATTCTACCTTATAGAAATTTTGATGATTTAATGCTTCTATATTTGCAAACGATAATTTCGCTGACTCCAGATCTCTGTTATCGAGAGATTTAGATAAATCAGATATATATCTATCGAAATCAGGTACATCTGTTCCACTATCTGAAATGTGCGCTACTTCAGAGCTCTCAAGAGTAGAATCATCATGAATAATTTGTGTGCCTCCACTAGTTTTATCGATATGATTATTGACTTCACTTTCATCGAAAGTAACACCTTTTGAATGAACCGATTTTATCTGAGATATCTTGTGGCTTATTGGGTTATAAAAAACACCAATGAAAATGAGTGCAAAGATAAATATGCAAAAAACAGCAGCAGTCTGCCAGTGTACAAGCAATAAATCATAAAATATATTAGACGTATTTTTTGAATTTTGAAGAATTAATGAGGAATCTATGAGAACCGATATTGTATCCATTATATTACATTACTCCTCAATAAAGTAATTCGAATCCACGCGCCTGATCTGGCAGTTTGCCGTTGCAGTGATGCCTAGCCCATAGCCCAGTTGCTTTATAGCTGCCTGGAGCGAGTGCTCTTTCCCATCTGCGGTGAGATACAGCAGTGGTGTGAAAGAAGGATGGAATTCGGGCACCGGCATTGGAGCCTCTCGCGATCTGATCTATATTAGGGCATGGCTAATACGACCATAGTGTCAAATAATAAACAGCTGTTGGAAAGTAGGCACGAAAAGCTGAAATGGCAAGGGGAAGCTCTCACTGGGCGCTGGGGCGAACTCACCCCCTTCCCGAAGCATCGGGATGCCCCCTCTCCCCGCATTCAGCGGGACAAACCCCGCTTTCTGCGGGGCATGCTCAAAATAGAGGGGGAAGTGCCGAATTGGTCAGTAAATTATGGTTGTGGTAGCAGGAGCACCGTCCAGGTGGATTACTTTATAAATGATAGGTGTTATATGAACCGCAGAATACTCCCACTGTTGATATTGGCATCCACGGTGCTTATAAGCAGCTGCTCAGACAGTTGTAAGGCAGACTACCGGGCGCTGATCGAGCAGGGCGAATTCACCAGCGCCCAGGCGGCGATAACGCACATGCTGACCGATGATGGCGCACTCTCACCCCGGAAGCGGCTGGAGCTGGAATTTGAGATCGAGCGGCTGGAACGCATCAGGAAGGATTTCCGTCAGACCAGGGCAGAGGTGGTGGAGTACATCCGCGGAGTGCTGCCGGAGGTGACGGATACCGATATGGAGCGCTGGGAGCAGTCGCGGGCCCTGGAATGGCGCGTTATCGATGGCCGGAAACTGTATTTCAACCGGACGGGACGCAACCTGTTCCGCATTGATCCCGAGGCCAAGGCCGCGTGGCAGGCGGCCCATCCGGACACCGGCTTGACCTCCGGATCGGGTGCCCGTAAAGCTCTGGATAAGCATAATCTGAAGGTTATAGAAGCTGCTATGGTTACAGGTCAGCGCCATGTCAAGCCGGTGCGCCTGCGCATCAAGCAGGCGGTAGTTGTGGATGCGGACGCCGTTCCCGCCGGTGAGGTGATCCGCTGCTGGCTGCCATATCCCCGGGAGATTGCCCAAAGACAGGTAGATATTGCCTTGCAGTCATCAGAGCCGGACCGGCACGTTATCGCTCCCAATGATGATTACCTGCAACGTACGATCTACTTTGAGAAGAATGTTTTGGCCGGGCAGCCCACGCGCTTCGAAGCGCTGTACGAGTATACTTCCTACGGCAGCTATGCCGCGGTCACCGCGGAAAATGTAGAACCGTTGCGCCCTTCCACGCACCTGGAATCCTACCTGGCGGAGAGACCGCCCCACATCGTGTTTACGCCGCAGATCAGGGAACTGTCAGAAGAAATTGTGGGTGACGAAACCAATCCCTACCTGATTGCCCGTAAAATATTTGGCTGGATCGACGCCAACCGGCCCTGGGCCTCGGCCCGCGAGTATTCCACCATTGCCAATATCAGCATGTACTGCCTGAACGAGGGACATGGCGACTGCGGCATCAAGGCTTTGTTGGCCATGACCCTGTTCCGGCTGAACGGCATCCCCACCCGGTGGCAATCGGGCTGGGAGTTCCAGCCGCCGAACGACTCCATGCACGACTGGGCCAGGGCCTATTTTGAGCCCTTCGGCTGGGTGCCCCTGGATGTGACCTACGGTTTGCGCGACAGTGAAAATGAGCAATTGAAGTGGTTTTACGTGAGCGGCATGGACAGCTACCGGCTGATCTTCAACGACGGCTATTCGCAGCAGTTCTACCCTGCCAAGGTGCATCACCGCTCGGAAACGGTGGACTCCCAGCGTGGCGAAGTGGAGTGGCGCGGCGGCAACCTCTACTTCGATCAATGGGACTGGGAATTTGAGTGGGAGATCATCGGCTAGGGTTCCGGTTGCGGTTTTTGCTGGCAATCGGTGCGGGCAGGCCTTATACTATCACCCCGAACATTTAACTAAATGATAAGGAGGATGTCATGCCTGTCCAAAAACTGAAAGACTTCCTCGACTCCCAAAAAGTGAAATATACGACCAGTAGCCATTCCATGGCCTTTACGGCTTCGGAAGTGGCTGCCAGCGCTCACGTATCCGGCAAGGAAATGGCCAAGACCGTCATGGTTAAGGTCGATGGCAAGCTCGCGATGGTAGTACTGCCCGCTCCGGAGTTCGTCTCCATGGAGCTGCTCCGGGACGTGACCAACGCCGACGAAGTGGAGCTGGCCACCGAACGAGATTTCAAGGATCAGTTCCCCGACTGCGAAATCGGCGCCATGCCACCGTTCGGCAATCTGTACGATCTGGAAACCTACGTGGATGCCAGTCTGACCGAGGATAAGGAGATCGCCTTCAATGCCGGCACCCACACGGAGATCATCAAGATGGCCTATGAGGATTTTCATGATCTGGTCCAGCCCAAGGTGGTACAGCTGGCCTTTGAGGTTTAGGCGTTCATAACGTCCACGACTGCACCGGCGTCGGGATTATCCGGTTTTCTCTCAACTGTCCTTATTGAACAGGGGTAGGGGCAGTCAATAAACCGGATACCTCTTCTCTGATTGACGGATTGTATCCCTTTCATCAACAGTACATCCGATTACCAGTTGCCACGGCTACTGCCAAAGACTCAAATTTATCCAGAAGAATTGAAGTATGAATATGTCGCCAAAGCACCTGATAATCATCCTCCTGTTTATGACAGGGCTGGTAGATGCCGCAACGCCCGCCACGGTTCTTGACAGTCTGCGGGGCAGGCTGGATGGCATCGAGGATTACCAGGTTAATATTGTAGCCCGGTTCAAGATGCCCCGCTTCCGCATGCCCCGGAAGAAGATGACCCTGGCATTTAAACAACCCGACAAGTTTCACCTGAAGGCCCGGGGTTTCGCGGCGGTGCCCCGGATGGGCGTTTTTCTGGATCCTGACTCCCTGCTGGCCCGATTGCAGGGGCTACGGGTGGTGCCCGATACCACGGTTGATGGCGAGCGCTTCCTGGCGCTGCAAGGCACCCGTGAGGGCGAGGAAGGGAAACTCCTCTTGGTTACCGCTCTGGTGGATACGAGCCGTTGGGTCATCAGGCGGATGCTGTCGTACACCGACACAACGCAGGTTGTGGACCTGAAGATCGAGTACCAGGTTATCGGCGAATGGATAATGCCAACGCAGACCGATTTGCGGATCGATTTCGGTGAATTAGTACCTCTGGACCGTCGTGAACACTTTGGTCCTGGCCATGCGTCCGCAAAGTGGCGGGAGAACGGCAGGCAGGCGGGTATCGGCGAAGTCCACGTGCGGTTCAGTGACTATCGCATCAACACCGGATTGCCCGATTCCCTGTTTGAAAGCGAAGCCGTTGAGCAGGCAAACATCACCGGCCCTGAAGAAGATTGACGGCCTCCAGGTAGCCGGCCTTACCCTTACCTGAGATCTGCTTCACACAAACTTCGGTTATTACCGATTCCCGGCGGAAGGGTTCCCGGTTGTGAATATCGGACAGGTGCACCTCTACTACGGGAAAGTCCATGGCCTGAATGGTGTCGCGCAGGGCATAGCTGTAATGGGTAAGGGCGCCGGGATTGATCACCGCGCCGTCGGCCACACCCATCTGGCCCTGCAGATAGTCGATGATAGCGCCTTCGTGATTGCTCTGGAAGAACTGCAGCTTGTCCCCCTTGGATTGTACCTGGAACTGGAGCCATACATTAATATCGTTGAGTGATTCGGTGCCGTAGATCTCCGGCTCCCGCTTGCCCAACAGATTCAGATTAGGGCCGTTGACAATCAGAAAAATCATCGGTACTCCTCCTCAATTCTTTCGAGAGCCAACCTGATATGTCTATCCCGCACGGCGGTGGATATGATCGGCTGCCCGATACGCTCCAGTAACACGAAATGGAGTTGGCCGTGCCGCATTTTCTTATCCCGCCGCAGGTATCCCAGGATGGCCTCGTGATTCAGCGGTGGCAATGCCGGTAAATTCAGTGAGCCGAGGGGTTTTAGCAGCAGGCGCAGGTCGTCTTCGGGCAGGCCGGCCAGTTCCCGGCTGATGACACCGGCGCCGTGCATACCCAGGGCCACGGCCTCCCCGTGCCGGAGTTGACCGTAGCCTAAAGCAGTCTCCAGCGCATGCCCGATAGTGTGCCCGAAATTGAGCAATCGCCGCCGGTCACCTTCGCGCTCATCGGCGGAAACCACTTCCGCCTTGATCCGGCAGGCCCGTTCAATAGCGTCGGAGAGTAAAGGCAGATTATCGGCAGCCAGCATCGACTCCGCGTTATTCGCCAGGCTGATGTAGAAATCCCGATCCGCGATGGCGCCGGCCTTAAGAATCTCGGCGAACGCGGACGTCAGCTCCCGGTGGGGCAGGCTGCGCACCAGTTCCGGGTCAATCAACACCGCCTGCGGCTGATGAAAGGCGCCGATCAAATTCTTGCCCAAGGGATGGTTGACACCCGTTTTGCCGCCGATGGAAGCATCCACCATAGCCAGCAGGGAGGTTGGGATCTGCACAAAATTGATGCCCCGGAACAAGGTTGCTGCAACAAAACCGGCCAGATCGCCAATGACGCCGCCACCCAGGGCTACGATGGTGCTGGAGCGGTCCAGCCCGCCCTGGAGAAAGCTGTCATACAGACCGGCAGCCGTCTCCAGACTTTTTATCTGCTCACCCTCCGGAACCAGAGCGGTGGTCAGCTGGCAACCGGCGGCTGTCAGGGCATCCTCTACCACGCTGCCGTACAGAGCGTGAACAGGGGCATTGCTGACCAGCCCAATCCGTCCTTGAATTGTGAGCGAATCCATGACTTCAGGAAGACGTTGCAGCAGGCCTGACTCGATAATGACGGGATAGCTGCGGGCTCCCAGATCAACGGTAATCGTGCTCATGGCTGAACCGGTTGCAGCTCTTCCGGCAGTTGGGCCAGAATTTCAGCTGCGATAGCCGCCGGCTCACCTTTCTCAGTGGAAATAACGAGTGAGGCGCATTGGCGGTACAGCGGCTCGCGCTCGGCAAGTATGTCACCCAGGCGGGCAGGCACTGATTCCGCGCCGGCCAGTAATGGTCGGCCAGCCGGTGGACCGATCCGGGCGGCCAATGTTTCCGGCGAGGCGCTGAGAAATATGGTGAATTGCACAGAGAGCAGGGCACGATTACGCTCTGAGACGACAATCCCCCCTCCGCAATCGATAACCTGACCCGGTTTGGAACAGGCGTGCTGCAACACCACCTCTTCCTCTCTGCGGAAGGTCTCTTCGCCCTGATCGGCGAAGATCATCATGATCGTGCGGCCCATTCTTACGGCGATCTCCTTGTCAAGGTTGATCAACGCGTATCCCAGTTGCCGCGCAAGTAGAGGCGCCAGGGTGGATTTGCCGCTACCCATCAGTCCGGTCAGACAAATATTTTTACTGGTCATGGTCTTGAGCGCCGGTCAGTAGTGCGCGGATGCATCCATGTGAGCACGCACCTGATCCATGCTGTCACCGCCGAACTTTTCCAGCAGGGCATCGGCAGTTACCAGGCAGACCATGCTTTCGGCCACGATGGCAGCCGCCGGTACGGCGCAGGCGTCGGTGCGCTCTTTGTGTGCTGAACCGGCGCTGCCGCTGGCCAGATCAACCGAGCGCAACGATTTAATCAATGTTGGAATCGGCTTCATTACGGCCCGTAATATTAAAGGTTGCGCGTTGGAGACACCCCCCTCCATGCCGCCAGCGTTATTACTGGCCCGGGTCAGGCCAGGACCCTGCTCTTCGGGCATGATTTCATCGTGGAATGCGCTCCCCAGTAGCCGGCCGCCACCGAATCCGGTCCCGAATTCCACCCCTTCAATGGCGTTGACCGACATGATTGCTTCACCCAGACGGCTGCGCAGTTTCAGGTCCCACTGCGTGTAACTGCCCAGGCCGTATGGCAGTCCGGTAGCAATTACCTCGAAGGTCCCACCGACGCTGTCACCACTCTCTTTAGCCGTATCGATGACCTCCACCATAGCCTGGGCCGCCTGCTGGTCCAGGCAGCGGACGCTCGACGAATCGACTGCCTTATTCAGTTCTTTCGGTGACATCCCGGCGGGTACAGGTGTCTCATCATTTGCCGGGCCGATTGACGTTACCCTGCTGCCGACTTCGATGCCCAAGTCCGCCAATAACTTGCGGGCTATGCTGCCCAGCGCCACGCGCATGGCTGTTTCCCGGGCACTGGCTCTTTCGAGCACGTTGCGGATATCGGTGTGATCGAATTTCTTTGCTCCGGCCAGATCGGCATGACCGGGACGGGGCAAGGTGACGGGCTTTACTTCTTGGTCTGGCGGGCCAACAGACATTATGTGCTGCCAGTTATGCCAGTCGCGGTTGGCCACTACCAGGGCGATGGGCGAACCGATCGTGAATCCATGGCGTACGCCGGACCAGATCTGGGCGCCGTCCTGCTCGATGTCCATGCGTTTACCGCGGCCGTGGCCGATCTGCCGCCGGGCCAGTTGACGGCCAATGTATTCAGCGTCCAGCGGCAAACCGGCCGGAATGCCCTCCAGGATACCGATCAGCCCCTGGCCGTGGGACTCGCCGGCCGTCAGCCAGCGCAGGCGCCGCATCATACCGCTACCCCTTGAGCACGGCTATCTTTTTGCCCGATCTCAGCTGCCAGTTCGGCCGTGAGATTATCAAGGTTAAGGGCCGGATGGAGCACGCCGCCGGTAAATCCGGTAATGCCGTCGAACCAATGATCGATGGAAGCCAGCGCCTGCCCGATGAACATAGCCAGGCCGTTCACAACCTGGCAGCCGCGTTCTTGAGCGTAGGCCAGCAGTCGGGTAGTCGCCGGATGATAGACAGCGTCAAAAACGGCCTGCCCCGGACGTAACTGGTTCGCTGCCAGAATAGCCTGATCAGTATTTGGCCACATGCCGACAGGAGTTGTATTGATGATAATATTGTGAGAGGAAACGTCCTGACCGGAGGATAATTGTTGTCCCGTTACCTGAACACCGGCCGCTGACTGAAAATGATGGCATATTTCGCTCACAGCCTCCTCGCGCCTGCCGGCCACGGTTATTTTACCGGCCCCGGCCTGGTGCAGAGCTATGACCGCTGCCCTGGCGGCACCGCCAGTTCCCAGGATGATTGCGGATTGTTTTTCGACCCGCACCGAGTGCTGCTCCAGGGCAAATATGATACCGGCGACATCGGTGTTATGACCGATCAGTTTATCGTCGGCCACCGAGACGCAGTTGACGGCCCCGGTGAGCTGAACCTGAGGATCAGATGAGTCCAGGTAATCGAGAAATCTGTTCTTGTAGGGAATAGTGATATTAATCCCGGCCAGCTCACCCCGCCGGAGTTTATCGGCCACTTCAGACAAGTTGCCGGGCCCAGTATCCAGGGCCGTATAATCAGCCGCAATGCCCAACAGGCTGTATACCCGTCCATGTAAATGGGGGCTGAGCGTCTGTCCCAGGGGGCGCCCAATTACGGCCAGGTGTTTCATCCGGCTATCTTGGCAATCAACTCGTGATAACCGGGGAAGGAGATATTCACGCAATCGGGATCGTCAAGGTTGGTTTTCTCGGTAGTCAGTCGCCCGGCAATGGCGAAGGCCATGGCAATCCGGTGATCGCTGTAGGTAGAAATGGTAGCGCCCCTCAGTTTTACCGGCCCCAGTATGCGGAAACCGTCGGCCAACTCCTGAATACGGGTACCCATGCGCCTTAAGTTCTCGCAAATGGCCTTGATGCGGTCACATTCCTTCAGTCTTAACTCACCGGCATCACGCACGACGGTTTCCCCTTTGGCGCGACTGGCCAATATGGCCAATACCGGGATCTCGTCGATCAGGGTCGGTACCTCGTCACCCGATATCAAAATACCCCGTAACTCAGACGATTCCACCGTTAATGTGCCGACTTCTTCACCCAGCACTGTTTTTGCGGTTTTCCAGCTTACTTTAGCGCCCATCCGCTTCAGCACATGGAAAAAGCCCATCCGCGTGGGATTCAGCAGCAGATTCTTGAAACTGATTTTGCATTCGGGCAATAAAGATGCCATGGCTGCGGGAAACGCGGCAGATGACGGGTCGCCCGGAATATCCATATTAAAGGCCGCGATTTTCTGTTCCCCCGGGCCTAATTCAATCACCTGTCCATCCACTTTCAGATCCACTCCCAGATCCTGGAGCATCAATTCCGTATGGTTGCGTGTGGGCACCGGTTCGATCAGTCGCACGACACCCTTGCTGGCAAGGCCGGCCAGCAAGAGAGCCGATTTCACCTGGGCGCTGGCCACCGGTATGGTATATGTCAGTGAGCCAAGTCTGGCCGGTTGAACCGTTATGGGGAGGGTTTGCCTGATGGTAATCTCTATGTTCGCGCCCAT
>DAOWIJ010000146.1 GCA_030640955.1 Fidelibacterota bacterium | reverse complement strand
TCGTTCGGGTACGCGGCGTGAGGATAAACTGCTATCACGGAAAGACTTATCACGCATCTGGATCCTGCGTCGGCTGCTTAATGACATGAATCCGGTGGAGGCTATCGAATTCCTGCTCGATCGCTTACAGCGGACGAAAGATAATCGTGAGTTCCTTGATACCATGAGCAGCTGATCTGGCCGGCACGTCTGGGCCAAGTGGCGAGTAAATCGGTGAATGACCAACATACCATGGATCATGCTATTTGCGTCCGGTTTATGACCGAACCGCCCATTGAGCTGACGCCCTATCAAGTAAAAGGGGCTATCATCCGCCAGTTTCCTGATCATCCCATCGTCCCCTTTATTAATGGCGCTTACCGTGAGCGTTATCGATACCCGCGCGTACAGGTCAAGGTGCTTAGAAAGCAGCTGTGTATTTTCGGCATTGGCGGAGGTTACCTGCCGGTGAACTCATTCCAGAAAGAGCTGCATAATCTGGAGGCCGAGGGCATTGAATTTGAGGTGCACGATAAAGAGATCCCTCAGGACGGTCTGGAGCTGCAGGAAATCTCAGATGAATATCTGCGCTATAAGTTCATCACCCCCTGGGTTGCCCTTACCCAGCGCGCCCTGGCGCATTATAAATCACTGACACCTCGTGAGCGCGTCGCACATCTTAACCGGGTACTGGTTCAGAACCTGCTGTTTATCAGCCGTGATCTGGGGTATGAACCGGAATTCACCGTAAGCGTGCGTGTCAAGTTGCAGACACTGAGTCCCCGTGTGGTTGAGGAACAGGGCAGCGGCTCATTTAAGGGTTATTTTACAAGCAATATGAAGCTGCCTGACTATCTGGGCCTGGGAAACGGCATTACCAAAGGCCTGGGGACTATCGTAAGGATGCCGTCCTAGCATTTTTTTTCGACCACTTGCATCACGCCCGGAAACCATCGAACTTTATCCTCAGAAAAAGGGCTACATATGAATATATTTGCTGATAGAGTATCACGTGTCAAAGGATCGGCAACCCTGGCCATGGCCACACTTGCAGGCGAGTTGCGCGCCGCCGGGGTTGATGTGATCAATCTTTCGGTGGGTGAACCCGATTTTCCCACGCCGAGCCACATAATAGCAGCTGCCAAGCAGGCCATGGACGATGGTTTTACCCGCTACACGCCGGGGCCTGGTCTCCCAGTTGTGCGACAAGCCGCAGCTACCAAGCTGGAACGGGATAGCGGTATAAAAGTAGCCCCTTCCCAGATCATCGTCAGTAATGGCGGCAAGCATTCCCTGTTTAATGCCTGCATGGCCCTGTTTCAAGCGGGCGACGAGGTTATTATGTTCTCGCCCTACTGGGTTTCATTCCCCGAGTTTGTCAACTTTTCCCATGCCACACCAGTGATTGTGGGAACTAACGCTCAGAGCAATTTTGAACCGCTGTTTGATGATCTGGCTGACAGAATTACCCCTCGTACCAAGGGGATCATCGTCAATTCGCCTTCCAACCCCACCGGTGGCGTGTGGAGCCGTGCAGCCATGAAGCAGGTAATCGGCATAGCGCGGGAACACGACCTGTGGTTGTTTTCTGATGAATGCTATGAAGCGCTCACTTATGATGAACCTTTCGAATCGGCGGCTTACATCGACCCCGATTACGAAAAGATCCTCACTTTCCAGAGCTGCTCAAAGACCTACGCCATGACAGGCTGGCGCTGCGGTTATATGGCCGGCCCCGAGGATGTGGTCAAGGCCATGTCCAAGTTGCAGGGTCAGAGCACGTCGTGTCCCAACTCCATAGCCCAGATGGCCGCCGTAGCAGCCCTCACTGGCGAACAGGATGTGGTACAGGAAATGAAAGCAGCTTTTGACCGCCGCAGGAAGCTGTTCGTGGACCTGCTAAGGAAAATTGATGGCATTGACTGCGCCATGCCCGGCGGCGCTTTTTACGTGTTCCCCGATGT
Source organism: Fidelibacterota bacterium (assembly GCA_030640955.1). Classification (GTDB taxonomy): domain Bacteria; phylum Fidelibacterota; class Marinisomatia; order SCGC-AAA003-L08; family TS1B11; genus DAOWIJ01. Next base: position 13,058 of record DAOWIJ010000146.1, on the reverse strand, counting down.
GAGCGCATTCTTTGGCAAATCCGTCGATGGCACTGAGATCAAGACCCCTGATGATGTGACCCAGTATTTGTTAAACGAAGCCCATGTGGTAACCGTAAGTGGCGAAGCCTTTGGTGACGACAGGCATATCCGCCTGTCTTACGCCGCTTCGGACACAGATCTTAAAACCGCTGCTGAACGGATCACCAAGGCAGTGGCTCGATTAAATTGAGGAGCAGTATAGAAAAATGAAAAAAGACATTCACCCTAAATACAACCTGGTCAAAGTGCACTGCGCCTGCGGCAACACCTTTGAAACCAGGTCCACGGTCACTGAGTTGCGTGTGGAAATCTGCAACGAGTGCCATCCCTTCTTTACGGGCAAGCAGAAACTGATTGACACTGCCGGCCGGGTCGAGAAATACCGCCAGAAATATAATATCGCGGCCTCATCCGAATAGCGTATCCTCTCAGCAACAGCATCAATCCACAATATGCTCCCCGCTAATTATAACTTGCAGGGGCGCAAGGTTGCATAATTGAGCTTATTATGAGCAATCACTCCAAAAAGAAATCCCGGATCACGCTGCTTGCCATACTTGCGGCCCAGTCGCGTATACTGGTGGGTGGGCAGGCCGTGATAGAGGGCGTCATGATGCGGGTACCGGGAGCTTACGCCGTGGCGGTACGCGACCCGGATGGTGAAATAACCACCATGAGAGAGCCGTTCAGCTCACGAGTGGAAAAAGGGGGATGGCTGAAATTGCCCTTTGTGCGCGGAATGATCCACCTGTTCGAATCATTGAAACTCGGCCTGGCTACCTTGAACTGGTCTGCCGATGTGGCCTACCCTGACGAGGAGGCCAGTAGCGCTTCAGGCTGGCTGCCGGTCCTGATAGCCCTGGTTCTGGCGGTGGGACTGTTTTTTGTGGCGCCCCTCTGGATTACCACAAAATTGCTTCAGGTGGAACAGCAGGCGCTGACTTTCAATCTGGTCTCCGGGCTGGTGCGCATAACCTTTTTTCTGGTCTACCTGGGACTGATATCCCTGGCAAAAGATGTGCAGCGGTTGTTTCAGTATCATGGCGCGGAGCATAAAACGGTCTATACCTTTGAGGCCGGGCGTGAATTGACCGTAGAGAGCACTTATGACTTCCCCACCCAGCATCCCCGCTGCGGCACCAGCTTCCTGTTTATCGTATTGATTGCCGCTATTCTTACTTTCGCCTTAATTGATACCCTGGCTATCGCTCTGGTTGGCGAACTTTCGCTGGGCTTGAGGCTGGCCTCTCACCTGCCGTTAATACCTCTGGTGGCCGGTATTGGCTACGAAGCCTTAAAGCTGACCGCCCGTTATCAGCATATTACCTTATTCCGGTGGTTTGCCAAGCCGGGCCTGTGGCTGCAGAATATCACCACCAGCATGCCCGATGATGACCAGGTGGCAGTGGCAATCAAATCGTTGGAGGAAGCCTTCGGGGATAAATTGGAAGAGATGACCGGCAAGCAGTATATTGCCGACGCCATAGCCTGATATTGCCATGATTGAAAAACTAAAGGAGATCGTTCAGCGGCGGGAAGATTTGTCTGTCGCCATGGCCGATCCCGCCACCGCAGCCGACCCCAAAAAATATGCCGCCCTGGCCAAAGAGCACAGTGAGCTGTCGCAAGTGGCCGACCGGGCCGGCAATTACGTCTCCATCCACGACCACCTGCTGGAAGACGAGGAGGTGCTGAAAAGCGGCGACCCGGAGCTCAAGGAGTTGGTTCAGGATGAGATACCTGAATTGAAAAAGCAGTTGGCCGATCTTGAGGAAGAGCTGAAAATACTGCTGCTACCCAAAGACCCCGATGATGACAAGCATACCATTCTGGAAATCCGGAGTGGAACAGGCGGCCAGGAAGCGGCCTTGTTCGCCGGTGACCTGTACCGCATGTATAGCCGCTACGCCGAGCGCCAGAACTGGAATATCGAGGTAATGTCGCTGTCGGAAGGCGAGGGCGCAGGCATCAAGGAGATCATCGTTTCGGTCAAGGGCAAAGGCGCCTATGGCGATTTGAAATACGAGAGCGGTGTGCATCGGGTACAGCGTGTACCGGCCACTGAGGCCAGCGGCCGCATCCATACCAGCGCCGCATCGGTGGCGGTGCTGCCCGAAGCGGACGAGGTTGAGGTTGACATAGATCCCGTCGATCTGAAAATCGATACCTACCGGGCCTCCGGGGCCGGCGGCCAACACGTGAACAAGACCGAGTCCGCCGTGCGCATTACCCATTCGCCCACCGGAATTGTAGTCACCTGCCAGGATGAGAAATCCCAGCACAAGAACCGCGAAAAGGCCATGAAGGTGCTGGTGTCCCGCCTGTACGCCCACCAGGTGGAGAAACAGCAGCGCCAACGGGCCAGCGAGCGCCGCAGCATGGTTTCCACCGGGGACCGCAGCGCCAAGATCCGCACCTACAATTACCCCCAGGGGCGAGTCACTGACCACCGCATCAACCTGACCCTGTACAAGCTCGACGGGATCACCGACGGCGACCTCACCGAGCTCATCGAGCAACTGCGCGTTCACGACCGCATGGAGCGCCTGGCCGAAGTGTGACCGCCAAAACCACTACCGAGCAGCCCCGCCTGTGGCGCATTATCGATCTGATCAAGTGGGGCGAAGAATACTTCTTGAAACGTGACATAACCAACGCCCGCCTGGAGGTGGAATGGCTACTGGCCCAGACCTTGGACCTGAAGCGGGTGGACCTGTACGTCCAGTTTGAGCGGCCCATGGAGCCTGGCGAGCTGGCCCGCTTCAAGGAGCTGATCCGGCGACGGGTGAGCGGCGAGCCACTGCAGTACATTATCGGCACGGCGCCCTTCTGCGAGCACGAGTTTCTGGTGACACCGGCGGTACTGATACCGCGCCCCGAAACGGAAATCCTCATCGACCGTCTCAAGGCTGGTCCCGATCCTGCCGCTATCCTGGACATCGGCACCGGCTCGGGCTGCCTGGCCGTGACGGCGGCCCTGCTATTTCCTGACGCGCAGGTAACCGCTGTGGATGTCTCCCCCGACGCACTGGAGGTTGCCAAGGATAATGCCGAGAACCTGGGCGCAACCAACATCACCTTCGTTGATCTGGATATCCTCAAGTCCGTGCCCGAGGGCCAGTTCAATGCCGTCCTGTGCAATCCACCTTATATCTCCGAACAGGAAATGACGACTCTACAGGCGGAGGTCCGGAAGCACGAACCGGCAACGGCCCTGTGGGACAACGGCGATGGCCTGACTTTCTTCCGCAGACTGGCGCAGATTGGTCCCCGACTGCTGGCCCCCGATGGCCGCCTGATCATGGAGATCGGTGGTCGCTCACAGGCCGGCCCGGTGGAGGGACTGTTTACCGCCGGCGGGGCTACCTGTGCCTTCTATCCTGATCTACAGGGCGATTTACGGGCCTGCGTCGTGCACTGGTAAGGCATTTATCCGTCCCTGCTTCTATTAACGGATTGCACTGGCACGGTTTGAATATCCTTCTATTGCCTGTTTGCCCGGCCTAACTTCGTGACGACGTGCCAAAAAATCTCTTCAAATCGATACTCCTGATCATATCCGTCACAGCCCCGCTGCCTGGTAACTGCCAGACACCTCAGGGCTTTTACTACAGTCCCGGTGTGCAGATCGGTATCAACGGCAGCCGGAAGTCTTTTGTGGCGGCACAGATTACGTTTGGCGACATACCCGACGGCAGGGGCCCGGTGGGAATAACCCTGGGCGGGCGCCTTTTTCGCAGTGGACCGGAATATTATGCCGACCTGCAGGTGGCCAACTACCCGGTAGGCATCGGTTTCGGAGGGGTCTGGATACCGCAGGGCTATGACCGCCGTCTATATCCCAGGATAAAACTGTGGGTGGGTGGCCTCGCCTTGGGCCCCACTATTATACTGGCGACTTATGACCTGATTATTATCCGCGAAAAAAAACCGGAAAGCAGTAAGGGGCTGATGCTGATCAGTCCCATAACCAAGCCGGCCTGGCATACCAGATAACAAATCCTTCCTTCGGCTATGCTTCGCCGGGGAAATTCTGCCTAAATTTCCACCTGGACAGCAGGAACATGACATGATCACAATCGACCAGATCCATTCGGCCGTCAATTTCCACGCCGCTATTAAAGTGGCCGTATCATCCATCAAGGCCCACCGACCGGAATATGACTGGGTGGGGGTCTACCTGTACAATGGAAAAGCCCTGAGTTTGCAGGATGACCACTACCTGGGCGCGGCGGCCAACGAGACGGAAATTCCCCTGAGTGCGGGGATCTGCGGTGCTGCGGCCACTGCCCGAAAGACCATTGTTGTTGATGATGTGAGCCATGATGACCGCTACATCCCCTGCTCGCTAACGGTACAGTCGGAAATCGTAGTGCCCATACTGTCAGGCGATACCCTGGTGGGTGTATTAGATCTGGACAGCGACAAACCAGCCGCTTTCGAGGCCGGTGACCGGGCCTATCTGGAGTATGCCGCGGCTGAACTGGCGGCGGCATGGGCCAACGAAAATAGCCGGTGATTTGTCGTGTGTACGCTACTTTTTCGCCACGACCCCACGGACGAGTGGCCCCTGGCGCTGCTGGCCAACCGGGACGAACTATACGGCCGGCCGGCTGAGACCTGGCGCTGGAGGGATGGTAATAGCTGGTTTGGTCCCTTGGACCTGGAGGCCGGCGGCACCTGGATTGGCTTGAATCGCCATGGATTAGTTGCCGCTATTACGAACATATATCCGGCCCGGAAGACGGCCGGATTAAGGTCCCGGGGCCAGCTGGTAGCTGCTATCATGAACCTTAAAGCATCCAGTGAGGTACAAACCTACATTGAAGCAGTCGTCAAAGATCATGCGCTGGGGTGGGTCAACTTGCTGATCGCCGACAGTAGAAGCGCCTGTTTTTACTCCTGGAATGAGCTTAGCTTACACCGGTATGAACTCATGTCCGGCGTGTACCAGGTGATGAACGAGCCATTTACGGGAGAGCAGTTTGCCGATAGCGGTGGCCCCAATTCACGGTGGTGGCAGCGTGAGGCGGTCGAGTTGCAGGCGCATCCGGATGTGTGCAAACATGGCCGGCAGGCCGGTACCCGCTGCAGCCATAAGCTGCTGTTAAATGGCGCGCGTGCCACCGATTCAATTATCTGGCATTGCGAGGGGCGGCCTTGCGAAAGTGAGTATGAATTGATGCTGGGAAAGGGATCGACTTGAGCGCCAGCCTTGACGGTAAAAAAATACTGGTAGCGGTCACCGGCTCCATCGCCGCCTTCAAAGCCTGTGAGCTCGTGCGCCAACTGCGCCGGGAAGGCGCTGATGTCACCGTAGCCATGACTACCACCGCAACAAATTTTGTGGGACCAACTACCTTTGCGGCCTTTACCGGACACCCGGTACTGATCGAGCAATTCCCCGATGATCCTTCCGCGGGCGTGCCCCACGTCGATGTGGCTGAAGAATTTGACCTGGCCGTTGTGGCCCCGGCCACCGCCGACATCCTGGGAAAAGCGGCTCACGCCATAGCAGACGATCTGGTTTCCACCCTGCTCAATATTCTGGACTGCCCCATCATTTTCGCACCTGCCATGAACTTCCGCATGTGGGCCAACCCGGCCACCCGGGATGCGGTAGAGCGCCTGCGGGGATGGGGGCGCTATGTAATGGAGCCGGATGAAGGCGAGCTGGCTACCAGACACGTGGGACCGGGACGCTTTCCCGAGATTCGGCGCATCATGGTTTGCATCCGGACACAATTTGATGAGCGCCAGCTGCTCGCCGGAAAGAAAATTGTGGTCACGGCGGGGCCTACCCGGGAGCCTATCGATCCAGTGCGCTTTATCTCCAACCGCAGCAGCGGCAAGATGGGCTATGCCCTGGCAGCCGCGGCCCGGGATATGGGTTCCGAGGTGACGCTGATCAGCGGTCCCGTCAGCTTGTCACCGGTGCCGGGCTGCGAGACCATACCGGTGAACACGGCGGCGGAGATGCTGACGGCGGTGGAATTGAGCCTGGACAATGCAGACGTTCTGATAATGGCAGCGGCCGTGGCAGACTTCCAGCCGGTAGCAGCCGCCCCGGAAAAGATCAGACGGAAATCGGCGCTTGAAGCCATAAGTCTTCAACAGGCCCCTGATATCATCAAGACAGTCAGGCCAGACTTTAAGGGGACGATTGTAGCATTCAGCCTGCAGGCGGACGACAATATGGATTCGGCCAAAGCAAAGCTGGTGGATAAAGGGGCGGACTACCTGGTGGTCAACTCCTACAGTGAAGCCGGCGCAGCGTTTGATGTCGATACCAATCATGTTTGGATTTTATCCCCGGTGGGCGAGGTGCAGGAAATACCCACGGCATCGAAGGCGGAAATCGCGCGCCGCATACTTGAGGTGGTTTTTCCCGTTGGGAGAGCTGAATGACTGATCCGCAGGCTGACAGGAGAGCGCTGTCAGACGGTAATAAGGTTCCATTATGGCACGTATATTGATTTTCCTATATGAAGCGTTGGATAATTTATCGACGGGAGAACAAATCATAGATTGTGGCATAATAGCTGCGGTTAACTTCTGTAGTGACGCGCATGTATTGAGTAATTAAGAGTAAGGTATGTATTTAATAAATTGGTGCTGGAACGGGGGAAAGGATTAAAGGATTTGGCGTTGAAAGTATCACTTCAAGCCAAGTCCTGAATGTGCTGAAAAACCTTGACATCTTGCTAGTGTGAAACTAGATTGGTGCAATAATTGAGCTAGCTCTGATTTCAAGGTGTAAATCACGGGAAAAGTATAGGCTGATCAATGAAATATTTAATTAAAAACGGCATCCTGGTAATATTGGGTATATTGCTGATAAGCGGCTGCTCGATTTTCCGTCGTGGTGACAAAGAATCGCCGGAAGACGCCGAAGCTGTTGAAACTGAAGAAGTTGCAGGTGATATGGCGGGTGTTGACGGGGAAGGTACTGACGAGGCAGTAGCCGTTGAGGGAGCGGCGCCACCTTCAGTTCCGGCTGCGCCGGGCGGTGAAGGCTATGTGCTCAACGAGCTGAACTTCGAAATTAAAAAGCTGGGCGCCGAACTTAAACACCAGGCGGCACAGTTGCGCGAACTTCAGGCGAAGAGCAGCATATGGGCCAATCCCTTGACCATCTACAACAAGGAAATCATCCTCGACAACGGCACTACCTTTTTTGGCAAAATTGTCTATCAGGATGAGAAAATCCTGAAAGTGGAAACCTTGATCGGCTACCTGATCGTCGAACGCAGCTCGGTGGTGCGCATTGTTGAGAACATACCTGACGAATCGTTGGATGGCGCCACTATCGGCGATGATGGCGCGGCCGCATTTACACCGGCTCCCCAACCTGCCAACCGGGTGGTCACACCATCAATATCCGCTGGACAACCAGCAGCCAGGCCCAGCAAATCATCTTTCTCGCCCAACGTCGTTCTGGTTGGAACGATTCAGGAGACCAAAGACCGCACCGGAAATCTGATTCTAGCAGGCAAAGTAAAGAATATTGGTGGGCGGCGCGCAGATTTTGTCAAGGTGAATTTCGTCTTCCGCAAAGACTGGAGCGGCAATACCAAAACCTTGACCTCATTTGTGAAGGGCTCGTTCAATACTTTCGAATCGGGCATAACTTCTGATTCGTCACTGCTACCCGGGGCGACGGCAACGGTGCAGCTGCCCGTTCCCAAATCGTTCGGCACCTTTATCGGCTACTCTTACACCATCGAATGGGAAGAATACTAAGCGCTCCATGCGACCGGATCATAAAAGGGTAAAATTTCATTTCAGGGCTGGCAAGAATCTGTTCTGGCCGGTCTTGTCGCTTTTAACTATCGGCCTCTTGGGGGGGCAGGATAGCGACCGTAAGGATTTATACCTGCCAGATCTGGGCATTATTATTGAAGACAGCAGCGCCGCCAAGCCAGGCGCTGATCCCGAGTCTGAGGTCAACCTGAAGGTTAGAAAGGGTATCGCCGGGGCGGCGTATGTAGAAAGCACGCAGGAGTTACGCACTGCGCTGGAGGAACTGAGCGCTAAGATCACCGAGTTGGAACATTCCCTTGATAACGATGTTGATGCCGTCCATCTGGAGAACGAACGGCTACGGTCCATGCTTCGCAAACTTCAGAGTGCGGAAAGCCAACCGACAGACGCAAGCACTGACCAACCGGCTGAAAGTGACCTGAGCCAAGCCTCCGATGATGAAGCAGCCGAAGTCGGCGCCAGCAGCAGCCAGGACATATTAAAAGCCTATCTGGCAGGCAATTTTGATGGTGTGGTCAGCCTTTGCCGCGAGCAGGAGGATAATGATTTAAACCCGGAATTGCAAATCCAGATCGGCTATTGGTGCGCTAACTCACTCTTTCGTACGGGCCGTTTTGATGAAGCCTTGCTGGCACTGGAAAGCTTGCTTCAGTCAGAGCATCACCTGAAGGATGATGCCATCATATTGCGGGGATTGATTTTCCTGAAGCAGGGGCACAAACAGCTGGCGTTGGTTCAGTTTCAATCCATTATTGATGATTATCCGACCAGCGACTACCACCGTTTGGCCGTTCTAACCCTTAAAGAAATCGAATGATCTAAAGGCGATATGAACATGCTCACAAGAGACAAGCTCACAACAACTTTGCTCGTATGGCTATTACTGGCAGGATCGGCACTTGGCGCCAACCGGCTGGCCTTCAGTCGGCCAGGTGAGATGATGCGGGTACCCATGAACTCCATGTTACGATCACCATTCCTGTTTTCCGCGGGCTTTGTCACAGAGGTAGTTACCATATCACCTTACAACAGCGCCCAGGGAGTCTACTTTGATTCTGAAATCTCCAAGAATTTCAGGTTGGGTTTAACGTCAGTAACGGGGGCAGACACCTCCCGCATCCTGGAAACCTCAACTTACGACCCGCCACTGGAGATCGGCTTCCATCTGCAACAGAGACTGTGGACTTACGGCAACATCAGTTTTGCCCTGGGAGTTCATGATATCGTACTCACCCAGGAAAGCGGCAAGTTTAAGATCGATCCCGACCTGGTGTCATATCTGGGCGTTATATCCAGTGAGCAGACCATTGGTAATTACAATCTTGGCACCTACATGGGTTTTGGCACCGGTATCATGGCCGGGGCGACATCAGCGGCGACGAGCGATACAAACGGTTCCTATTCATTGGGCGGCTCCAGCAGCGACACATCTTCACTGAGCCTGGGTGTTTTCGCCGGCTTCAGACTCATGACTCCCATCTTTGCTAACCGTGGGGGACTGGGCCTGATCGGTGAGTTTGACGGCGCTGGGATTAACCTGGGCGTGAGCGTTCCCCTGACCCGTGATTACCGTTTTCATATCGGCCTGGTCCACGCTGAGAACCTGCCCAACTTTGGAACGCAATCGGAAAACCTGCCGCTGGAGACCAATGCCCCTTCACTGGTAGTAGGACTTAATTTGAGTGTACCACGAGCAGTGGCCGCGCCGGCCGGTCGAGAGATAGATGGCTTGGGGCCGCGCATCACCGGTGCAGAAGAAGGCATCGGCCTGCCCACCGTTCTGTTGGACTCCACCCTGCAACAAGCCGATTACCTCTTGGCCTCGCTGAGAGATTCTCTGCGGATTGCCCGCTTCGAAATTGACAATCTGCACAGCCAACTGGCCCAAAAGGACCAGCAAAGCATTGTTTTTTCTGACTCACTCAGGAACACTATGCTGCGTATTGAGATGATGAAGTCGAATTTGAATTATACTATGCAACACCTATCCGCCTCGTGGCAATACTTTGCCGACGAAAATTACCGCGATGCCCTGCAGGAAGTGGAAATGGCCATTCAACTGAGCCCGGATATTGCAATTGCCTATGCCCGCCGGGGTTCAATATATTATAAATTAGGTGATATACAACGCGCCACAATAAATTGGAACCTGGCATTGAAGCTTGATCCCGAATATGATGACGTTCGAAATATCTTGAGAGCGTTAAAGGAAAATCGTTTGAAAACAACATCCCTAAACCAACAATAATGTAAGCTTATGGACTTTGCAACAATTTTTGGTGTACTAATTGGAGCCGGTCTGGTTGGCGGCGCCATTTTCATGCAGGGAATGAATACCGGGACTAACCCGGTCGTCTTCCTGGACCTGACATCCATTATGATTGTCTTGGGCGGCACCCTGGCGGCCACGGCCATCGCCTTCCCCCTTAAGGAAGTGTTGCGCATGCTGACAATTATGGGCGCAGTGTTCCGAGGTGGCAAAGTGCAGATGGGCGGCCTTGTCGATGAAATTGTCGATGTGGCAGGCGTTGCCAGGAAAGGCCCAAAAGAACTTGAGAGTGCCATCGGACGTGTCTCGGACTTCTTCTTCCGCGACGGTGTGCAGATGGTGGTCGATGGTTACGCCGTGGAAGAAATTCGGTCCATCCTGGAGACCCGTGTCGAATACCGTGAAGAACGTGAGCGCTCGGAAGCGGGGCTATTCAAGGCTATGGGGCGGTTTTCACCGGCCTTCGGAATGATCGGTACGCTTATCGGACTGGTATATATGCTCAAGGGTATGGGCGCCGGGGGCGAAGACATGGCCGCTTCGCTGGGTTCCGGTATGGCAACGGCCCTGATCACTACGTTTTATGGCGCCCTGCTGGCCAACCTGATATTTCTGCCCATGTCGGAAAAATTATCCAACCAGATCAGTTCCAAGAGCACCATTCAGAACATGGTAACCGAGGGTGTCTGTTTGCTGGCGATGAAAAAACACCCGCTGATCGTGCGGGAAAAGATCAACTCTTTCATTCCCCCAAGAGAGTGGAAGAGGGTAGACTAAGTCCGAAAGGTTCGTTATGGCAAGAAAAAACCCAGCACCCGGTGCAGAAGAAGGATTACCGGATTGGTTTGCCACCTTCGCTGACCTGATGACTCTGCTGATGACCTTTTTTGTGCTGCTGTTCTCGATGGCGACCCTGGATCCTGTGAAGATAGCGGACCTGGCGGCGTCGATGGAGAAGAATATGACCGCTTCCAGGAGGCCCAAAGTAAAGATTAAAACACAGAGCCAGATTCATAAAGAGGTAAAGCAGGTCATCCAGAAAATGCAGATGCAGGAAATGGCCGAGGTCTCCCATAGCCCAAAGGGCACCACCATCACCATCGACAGCCGATTCGCATTTACCTCCGGCCAGGCGATACTTCGGGCGGACATATTCCCCTTCCTCGATAGCATAATCCCTATCATGACCGACCGGGGCAACAAGTTTCCCATCGCCGTAGAAGGCCACACCGATAATGAACCCACCACGGGAGCCATTGCCACTAGATTCCCCACCAATTGGGAGCTTTCCGGCGCCCGGGCCGCTAGCGTGGTTCGCTACTGCATGTCGAAGGGGGTCCCCGGTGGGAAGATGCGCGCGGTGGGTTTTGCCGACCGTGTACCATACGGCACATCCTGGAGGCAGACGCGATTGGGAGTAACTGAAGAAATGGTTCGGGCGGGCAACACCACGGAAGAGTTACGTAGCGCAAACAGGCGAGTAGAAATTACATTTTTAGCGGTTGGATAATTGAAACAGGAGTCACTAATGCCCCTCCGCAAGATAATGCAAAAAGCCTGGATCTTAAGCATACTGGTGATCGGAACCGCGCTTATGGCGCAGGACTCAGGGGTCCTCTCCCAGAAATTATTGCTGGAAACCACTATTCAGCAGCGAGTGACCAATGCCGTCTCCAGAATACTGGATGAAACACAGTTTGTAGTGGATGTCAAGGTGGAGCTGGAAACGGGCTCCGGGGATGTAGAGAGTGTTTATCGCCGCCCGGACGGCACTCTTGTACCTGGCCCTGGCCCAGAGGGCGCAACACGACCGGGAGCCTTACGCGATACCGAAGATAGTGGAGAACCGAGAACTGAACGCACGGATACACCTTTTCCTATTCCCGGATTTCCAACGATTTCAAGGGATGAAGGCGCTGAAGAAGTTCGAGCACTTGACGGGGAATTGGATGATTACGACATTGCCGATGAGGCCGCGTTTGACTTTCCCGATGCAGCCGCCACTACCGAAGCCTTAACCGCAGGCGCCATGGCGGGGCTGATGCCGCGGATTCGATCCATGGCTCTGAGTATCATCCTGGAGGATGGGGTTACGCCGCAAATTATTGAAAACGTGCGTCAGGTGGCATTGATTGCCTCCCGGTTTAACCGTGATCGCGGCGACGAACTTTCTATCACTACCGCGGCATTCAAAGGAATTCGCCGTCAGGGGCAAGCCGGTTACGCGGCCGCCGATTTTCAGGTCGACAATGCCAAAACCGAGGAGTTGCGCCAAAACCTGAGAGAAGCGGAAGAACGCAATGAAGCGCTTATGGAGCAGCTGCGCCAGCGCGAACTGGAGTACCTCCAGCGATCAGAGGATGAGCGCAAGCAAGCTTTGTCGGACCTGGCCCAGGTACAGAATGAACGGGCCAAAGATCTTATTTTCCTCCAACAACAGCGTGAAGAGCAAAACGCCCGCCTTCAGGATGCATTACTGAACGAGATTTCCGAGCTGCGCACCGATCTCACGGGTGGTGGGCTCTCACCTGCGGAAAAGGATATCAAGGCTATCCAGGCCTCATCATTGGAGGATTCCCTGACCTTCATGCGCCAGGCCTTTGATCAAGAAAAGGCGCGCCTGCAAGCACAGATTGAACAGGCCATGGGTAATGGCGGCCGTGTTGGGGCCGGCGGCTGGACCAACAATCCAGGACTGATTATACTTCTTTCAGTTATTATACTGGCGTCCGCCATCATCGCGGTGGTTGTTTTAACCAACCGGAGTAGTGCCGCCACCCAGGCAGCTATGTACCCGCCACCCTATGTCCGGCGCAAGCCGCGCACCAGCCCTTCCGGCAAACGAATCCGCAAACCCAAACCGGAAGCGGCCCAAGCGATCGAAACTGAGGAAGCGGCTCAAGGCCCCGGGCCATCAGAACCCCCAGCAATTACGTCGGTGCCCAGTCAAGTGGGCGAGGACCCCGATGTGCTGCAATCGGAACTGAAGTCGATGCGTCAGTCG